>CAZGKQ010000006.1:0-3667 GCA_964526125.1 uncultured Faecalibacterium sp. | reverse complement strand
CCAAAGCCGCCATAGCAGTTAATATCCTGCCGGATCTGCGAGGGGGTCAGATGCATCCGTTCCCCCAGCTCATACGACGAAATCTGTTCCACGCCTGCTGCTTCCAGCTCTCTTAAATGCCGGTAATAGCCCGGCAGCCGACGAATCACTGCATCAGACACATGCCCTGCCATGCTTTTCCTCCTTGCGTGTTTGTGCGCGCCTCCGCACCCCTTCAGCGCCGCTCCAAATCAAGATAACATTTTGATTATATCATGCTTTTTTATTTTTCGCAACAAAGAAATTGACGTTTCGGCTTCTTTTTTACCTTATTGGCGATGATTTCGTGTTTTGCCGCGCAGGATGTCGCCTTTTCTCACGCGGCAGGGCGTTTCCATGCGGATCATTTCGCCGCCGATGCCCAGAGAATCCAGCGTTTCGCCCGTTTTTTCGCGCACAAACGGTCTGGCCGGAAGCGTGAAAACACCATCCGGTGTGAGCAGCTCCAGCATTTCTCCGGCGCGGAAACGGTTCTTGAGCAGGAAACGGGCTGGCTGCCCCGGCTGCGCGTCCTCCACCGCCCGAGCGAGGTATTCCCGGCTCTGGTGGAAGCCGTCTGCCAACCCCGGCTGCTCCGGCGGCGTTCCTTCCAGAAAGCCGGTATCGCTGTCCCGGTGGCTGGCGCAGTTCAGTTCCGCCAGCAGCTCCGGCAGCGCTGCGGAAAAGGCATCCGGATGATCCCTGAGCAGATCCAGCGCCCGGCGATAGGCCGCCGTGACCGTGGCAACATAATATTCCGTTTTCATGCGCCCTTCAATCTTCAGGCTGCTGACCCCTGCATCCAGCAGCTGCGGCAGCAGGGGCATCAGGTTCAGGTCATGCGCCGAAAAGATGTAGCAGCCGTTTTCGTCCTCCATCACGGGCATGTACTGCCCCGGGCGCTTCTCCTCCACCACGCTGTAACGCCAGCGACACGGCTGGGCGCATTCGCCCTGATTGGCACTGCGTCCCGTCATGGCGGCGCTGAGCAGACAGCGGCCACTGTAGGCCATGCACGAGGCACCATGCACAAAGGTTTCCAGCTCCATGCCCGGCACGCGCGTCCGGATTTCCTTCATCCGCGCAATGGACGTTTCGCGTGCCAGAATCACGCGCTCACAGCCCATCTGCTCATACACGCGCACCGCCTCGGAATTGACGGTGCTCGCCTGTGTGCTGACATGCACAGGCAGCGTCGGCACCTCCCGGCGCAGCGCGGCAATCGCGCCCAGATCGCTGACAATCACGGCATCCACCTGAAGGCGCTGTGCCTCCTTCGCGGCGGAAATAAAATCCGCCATCTGATCGTCAAAGGGAAAGATGTTCATCGTCAGGTAGAATTTCTTTCCGGCCGCATGCGTCAGCGACACGGCACGCTTCAGCGCCTCCGCATCAAAATTTCCGGCGAAGGCGCGCAGCCCGAAGCGCTTCATGCCGCCATACACCGCATCCGCACCAAAGTGCAGCGCGGCTTCCAGCGCATCCATGCTGCCAGCCGGGCAGAGCAGTTCAGGAATCATTCAATGCCTCTTTCCTTATCGTATTGCTGCCACAGGGGCGCATAGATCGCCACGGCCTGCTCATGCTCCTGCAGGGTGCGGGAAAAGTGCAGCTCCGTGCTTTCAGGGCTGGTGGCGCAGAAGTACAGGTAGTTTTCCGCCACGAACGTTTCGTCCGGATAGAGGGCGGCGTTGATGGCTTCCGCGCTGGGCGAGCAGATCGGCCCCAGCGGCAGCCCCGTCACGCTGTAGGTATTGTAGGGGCTGTTCAGCGCCAGATCGCTGTTTGTCAGCGACATTTTCCGCACGCCGGTCACATAGTGGATGGTCACGTCGCTTTGCAGCTTCATCCCGGCCTTCAGGCGATTATGGAAGACAGCGGAGACCTTCGCGAAATCCGCGGTGGAGGCTTCCTTCTCAATCATGCTGGCCAGCGTGAGGATTTCGTCCATCGTGTAGCCCAGCTCATCCGCCCGATCCTGACTGGCGGTGGTAAACACGCGCTCCGTCTGTGCCAGAAGCTTGCGGATAATCTCGCTGGCTGTTGCGCCAATGTAGATTTCGTAGGTGTCCGGCGCGAGATACCCTTCCAGCACATATTTGCGGCTGGATACATTCCGGGAGTTCAGCACATCCTTCACGGAATAGAAATCCGCAAATTCCGTGCCTTCCCGGCAGAGTTTCAGCATTTCCTCACTGTCAGTGAGCACGCCATCCTTCACCAGACTGGCCGCAAAATCCTCAATCGTCCAGCCGGGAATGAGTGTGATGTTGCGCACGATGGGGTTGCCATCGCCGCGCGTGAGCTGATCGGCAATTTCCTGCATGGTCATGGAGGCCGTCAGGACATAGCTGCCAGCCTGAATCTTCTGCCCCATACCGGCGAAATCGCAGTAGTACTTGAACACGGAGCGATTCCGGATCAGCCCGGCTTCTTCCAGCCGATTCGCCACGCGCGTCAGGCTCTGGCCGCTTTCCACGGTGAAGGGCACTTCCTGCGTGCTGGATGCATCCGGCGGCGCAATGAATTCCTCATAGACGCGATTCCACAGCGAAAAAAGAATCCCGGCCACCACCAGCAGCGCCCCTGTGCCGACCAGAATCGGGCGGATGACGCGCCAGAGGACACTGTACCAGTACGGCCCATAGCGCCGCTCATCCCGAATGCTGCGATAGGTATCTTTCCTGCTCAATCAACATGCCTCCTTGCCTTTGCAGCGCACAGGCCAGCATTCCCGTCAGCCGGGAATCCCCATGTCAATATCCGCTGCTTCCGTCACAATGCGGAAAATATCCGCCACGGCCTGTTGCAGGCGTATTTCCGCCAGCATATACTGGCTGACTTCCGGCTTGCCGAACAGCAGCGCCGTGATGCCCTGAAAGCGCTGCATATCGTCCTGATCGGGCTGCGTACCGGAAACCGTGGCCATCTGCAGGCGCACCTGCAACTTTTTATACTCGCGGATCAGCGCTGCGGTCGTTTCGTCCGCCATGACCGTTTCCTTCAGGGTATGATAGGTCTGATATTCCTCGCTCTGGCGAATGTCCTGCGCCAGGCGGTGTGCGTTGGAGTATTCCATGATGTATGGTATCCATCCTTTCCTGCATTCATACAGATAAACGAACGGTGGAGGCGTTTTCATCCCCCCTGTTCCAAAAAAGGAGGAGCGCCGACTGTGCGTTCCTCCCTATTGTATCAAAAGAGACTGTTCCTGTCAAACCTGTCGAGCCCGTCAAACATCCAGAATAATCGGCAGAATCATCGGGTTGCGCTTGATCTTTTCAAAGATGTAGCGGTGCAGGTCGTCCTTGATGCGGTTCTTGAGCACCGGCCAGTCCTCACCGGCCAGCGAGGACTGCGCCAGAATCTGGCGCACCACGTCGCGCGTGCTCTCAATGATGTCCTCATTTTCGCGGACGTAGATGAAGCCACGGCTGATAATATCCGGACCGGAAACCAGCCGCTGCTCATCGCGGTTGATTGCCATGACGACGATAATCAGGCCATCCTGGCTCAGGTGCTTGCGGTCGCGCAGCACCACATTGCCCACGTCGCCAATGCCAAGGCCGTCCACCAGCACCGTACCGCTGGGAATCTGCTCGCCCAGATACAGGCCATCCGCACCCATCTCGATCACCTGACCGATTTC
>CAZGKQ010000005.1:22786-25264 GCA_964526125.1 uncultured Faecalibacterium sp. | reverse complement strand
TACCACCCTGCGCGACGGCGAACAGTCCCCCGGCTGCTCGATGAACCTCAGGGAGAAAATTGAAGTCGCCAAATGTCTGGAACGCCTGAAGGTGGACGTGATTGAGGCCGGTTTTGCCATTTCCTCCCCCGGCGACTTTGAGAGCGTCAAGACGATTGCCGAAACCGTCCGCGAGTGCTCGGTGGCCTCGCTGGCTCGCTGCACGCAGAAGGACATCGACTGCGCGTGGGAAGCCGTCAAAAACGCGGTTGATCCCCGAATTCACGTTTTTCTCGCCACCTCCCCCCTGCACATGGAATATAAGCTGAAAATGACCCCCGAGCAGGTATTGGAGCGTACCGCCGCCATGGTGGCGCACGCAAAGAAGTACACTAGCAACATCGAGTTTTCCTGTGAGGATGCCACGCGTTCCGACACGGATTTCCTGATTCAGGTGGTCAATGCCGCCATCCGCAGCGGCGCGACGGTCATCAACCTGCCCGATACCGTCGGTTACACCACGCCGGATGAAATGCGCAAACTGATTGCCGACGTGATGGCCGGTGTGGAGGGCAGCGACAAAGTGGAATTCTCCGTCCATTGCCACAACGATCTGGGCATGGCCGTCGCCAACTCGCTGGCCGGTGTGCTGGGCGGTGCGCGCCAGATTGAATGCACTATCAATGGTCTGGGCGAACGCGCCGGTAACACGGCGATGGAAGAAGTCGTCATGGCCATGCGCACGCGCCCGGACGTGTTCGGCGAATCGCCCTGCCGTCTGGACACCACGCAGATTGCCCGTGCCAGCAAGACCGTCTACAACATCATCGGCCAGAGTGCACCGCTGACCAAGCCGATCGTGGGCGTGAACGCCTTCCGCCACGAAAGCGGCATCCACCAGCATGGCGTGCTGGCCAACAAGAAGACCTACGAAATTCTGACGCCGGAATCCGTGGGCATCCGCATGGACAACATCGTGCTGGGCAAGCACTCCGGCAAGCACGCCTTTGCCGCGCGCCTGAAGGAGATGGGCTACGAGCTGCCTGAGGAGGAGCTGGCCAGCTGCTTTGAGGACTTCAAGGTTCTCTGCGACAAGAAGAAGAACGTCACCGATCAGGACATTCTGGCCATCGTCACCCACTCCGCTACCACCGACGAGGAGGAAGTGGACGGCTACAAGCTGACCTGGTTCGCCGTGCATACCTCCAACATGACCACCTCCACCTCCGTCGTGCGCCTGTCGCTGGACGGGCAGGAGTTTGAGGCCGTCTGCTCCGGTGACGGCCCGGTGGACGCGGCGTTTGAAGCCATCGACCAGATTATCCGCCCGGTCGACCATACTTTCGACCTGTATCGCATCAATTCCATTTCCCCCGGCAAGGACACCATGGGCGATGTGTCCGTCAAGTTGACCTGCGATGGCCGCACCTTCTCCGGCCGCGGACTGCATACCAACATTGTGGAAGCTTCCGTGCGCGCCTACGTCAGCGCCATGAACAAGCTGCGCGCCTACGCCGCACGCAGAGCGAAGGGAGAGGTGTAACCCATGGGAATGACCATGACGCAGAAAATTCTCGCCGCCCATGCCGGGCTTGACAGCGTCAAAGCCGGTGATCTGATTGAGGCGAAGCTGGATCTGGTGCTGGGCAATGACGTGACGACCCCCGTGGCCGTCGGCGTATTTGACAAAGCCGGTTTTGACCATGTGTTTGACCGCGACAAGATTGCCATCGTGCTGGATCACTACACGCCCTGCAAGGACATCAAGTCCGCGCAGCTGTGCAAAACGGCGCGTGACTTTGCGCATCGGTTCAACATCACGCATTTCTTTGATGTCGGGCAGGTTGGCATTGAGCATGCGCTGCTGCCGGAAAAAGGCATCGTTGCGCCGGGCGAATTGATTATCGGCGCAGACAGCCACACCTGTACCTATGGTGCGCTGGGTGCGTTCTCCACGGGCGTTGGTTCGACCGATATGGCCGCCGGAATGGCTTCGGGCGAGAACTGGTTCAAGGTGCCCAGCGCGATCAAGGTCGTGCTGACAGGAAAAATGCGCCCCTACGTTTCCGGCAAGGACGTGATTCTGCACCTGATCGGCCTGATCGGTGTGGACGGTGCGCTGTACAAGTCCATCGAATTCACGGGCGAAGGTGTCCACAGTCTGAGCATGGACGACCGTTTCACCATCGCCAACATGGCCATTGAAGCCGGTGGCAAAAACGGCATTTTCCCGGTGGACGACAAGACTATCGAATACGTCACCGGTCGCGTAAACCGTCCCTGGACGGCCTACGAAGCCGATGCAGATGCGGAATACGAGCGCGTGGTGGAAATTGACCTTTCCACGCTGGAACCGACTGTTTCCCTGCCCCATCTGCCCAGCAACACCAAAGTCGTCAGCGAGGTCAAAGGCCTGCCGATTCAGCAGGTTGTGATTGGCAGCTGCACCAATGGCCGCTACAGCGACCTGAAACAGGCGGCGGATATTCTGCGCGGCCA
>CAZGKQ010000005.1:21059-22686 GCA_964526125.1 uncultured Faecalibacterium sp. | reverse complement strand
GCAGCCGCATCCGCCATCATGGGCTGCGTGGCCGATCCCAACGACATTGAAATTCCGGCAAAGGAGGGCGAATAACATGCAGACGGGCAAAGTTTACAAATATGGCGACAACGTCGATACCGACGTGATTATTCCCGCCCGCTATCTTAACGCCCCCCACCACGACGAGCTGGCGCAGCCAAGCCTGGAGGACATCGACCCGGCTTTTGCCACCGTGGTGCAGCCCGGCGACATTGTCGTTGGCGGCGCGAATTTCGGCTGCGGCTCTTCCCGGGAGCATGCGCCCATTGCCATCCGCGCCTGCGGTGTGCGCTGCGTCATTGCTGCCAGCTTTGCGCGCATTTTCTACCGCAACGCCATCAACATCGGCTTTCCCATTCTGGAATGCCCGGCTGCTGCGGCGGAAATCCAGTCCGGCGATACCGTCTCGGTTGATTTTGCCACCGGGGTCATCACCGATGAAACAAGCGGCAAGACGTACCAGGCCACAGCCTTCCCCCCTTTCATCCAGAAAATCATTGAGCATGGCGGCCTTCTGCCCTATTTGAAGGCGCGTCAGGATACGGAGGCATAAACAGATGGAAAAGCACATTGCGCTCCTGCGCGGCGACGGCATCGGCCCCGAAATTGTGGACAGCGCCGTGGCCGTCCTCCGCGTCGTGGCGGACAAATTCGGCCATCAGTTCACCTTCACCCCCTACCTGATTGGCGGTGCGGCCATCGACGCGACCGGTAATCCCCTGCCGCAGGAAACGGTGGACGGCTGCCTCGCCAGTGACTCCGTGCTGCTGGGCGCGGTCGGTGGGCCGAAGTGGGATACATTGCCTGCTGCACAGCGCCCGGAGAAGGGGCTGCTGGGCATCCGCGCCGCGATGGCGCTGTACACCAATCTGCGCCCGGCAAAGCTTTATCCGGCACTCAAGGATGAATGCCCCCTGCGTGCCGACATCGTGGCGCAGGGCTTTGACCTGATGATGGTGCGCGAGCTGACCGGCGGCATTTATTTTGGCGAGCGTGGCCGCCGCGAGGGCAAATGCGGCCCTGAAGCCTACGACACGGAAAGCTACAGCGTCATGGAAATTGAGCGCATTGCCCGTGCCGCCTTCGAGGCTGCGCAGAAGCGCCGCAAACGCGTGATTTCAATCGACAAGGCCAACGTGCTGGAAACAAGTCGCCTCTGGCGCGAAACCGTCCACCGTGTCGCTGCGGAATATCCGGATGTGACCGTCACCGATATGCTGGTGGATAATGCCGCCATGCAGCTGGTACGCTGCCCCAGCCAGTTCGACGTGGTGGTGACCAGCAACATGTTCGGCGACATTCTTTCCGACGAGGCCAGCCAGATTACCGGCTCCATCGGTCTGCTGGCCAGCGCATCGCTGGGCGCGACGAAGCGCGGCCTGTACGAGCCGATTCACGGTTCCGCTCCGGACATCGCCGGTCAGAACAAGGCCAATCCGATTGCCACCATTCTTTCGGCGGCCATGATGCTGCGTTACGCTTTTGACATGAACGACGAGGCGGACTGCATCGAACGCGCCATTGACCAGGCGCTGGCTGACGGTCTGCGCACGGCGGATATTGTGGGCGCTTCCGGCATCGCACCGCTTTCCTGCACGGAAATGAC
>CAZGKQ010000005.1:17196-20959 GCA_964526125.1 uncultured Faecalibacterium sp. | reverse complement strand
CGCATCAGCGGTGTGAAAAGCCGGTGCTGATTGCCCGGATTTATCATCAGGTCAAGCGTCTGCTGGATCTGGCCACGCTCTACGGCTTTGACCGGAATCTCTGGCACGATTATCTGACCTTTGAGCTGATGATGAACGAAAACAGCTTTTCGCTGACCTGCGAGCGCGTGGGCGCCAGCAACGGCAGCGTGAATCATTTTGCCCGGGCGGATTTTGCCGTTTTCAAGCGCCTGTTTGATTTCGATTTTGCGCCCATTGAACAGGATCTGAACATCGACTGCTTCTCCGTGCTGGAAAACTACACTGCCATCCCCAAAAAGGAGCAGCTGTACTACCGCACGGTTTCGGAAAAAGTGCGTGCCCTTTCCACCGCCATTGCCGCCGCACAGGATGAAAACGAGATTTTCGATCTTGTCACGGCGCATTACCGCGACTGTGGCGTGGGCATGTTTGGCCTGAACACCGCCTTCCGCATTCAGGAGGACAGCTCGGGGGATTTCACGCTCAGCGCCATCAACAATCTGGATCGCGTTCTGCTCGGCGACCTGATTGGCTACGACGCGCAGAAGCAGGAGTTGCGGCAGAATACGGAAGCCTTCGTTTCCGGGCGCAGCGCCAACAACATGCTGCTCTACGGCGATGCCGGTACGGGCAAATCCACCTCCGTCAAGGCGATTCTGAATGAATATGCGCCGCAGGGGCTGCGGATGATTGAAATCTACAAGCACCAGTTCGGCTTGCTGTCGCAGGTGATTTCGCGCATCAAAAACCGCAATTACCGCTTCATGATTTTCATTGACGACCTTTCCTTTGAGGAGCATGAAGTGGAGTACAAATTCCTCAAGGCCGTCATCGAGGGCGGTGTGGAAACGCGTCCGTCCAATGTGCTGATCGTCGCCACCTCCAACCGCCGCCATCTGGTGCAGGAAACGTGGAAAGATCGCAACGACATGGAGCACAATGGCGACATCCACCGCTCCGATACCATGGAGGAGAAGTTGTCTCTGGCGGCTCGTTTTGGCTGCTCCATCTGCTATGTCAGCCCGAACCGCCAGCAGTATCACGACATTGTGCGAGGCATTGCCGCCCGGCTGCCAGCATCGCTTTCCATGACCGAGGAGGAGCTGCTGCAGGCCTCCAACCGCTGGGAAATCCGTCACGGCGGCATTTCCGGCCGCACAGCCCAACAGTTCATCAACTATCTGGCCGGTACAGCGCAGCACTGACAACCGCCCGGCTATCCACAAGGAGGACTTTTCATGGTCACGCTTGATAAAATCTATCATGCTGCCTATATTCTCAAACCCGTCGCCCGCAAAACCGACGTGATTTACGCGGCCAAGCTCTCCAACGCCTTCGATCTGTATCTGAAGACGGAGAATTTGCAGTTGACCGGCTCCTTCAAGTTGCGCGGCGCATACTACAAAATCAGCCAGCTGACCGAGGAGCAGCGTCAGGCCGGTATCATCGCCTGTTCTGCCGGAAATCATGCGCAGGGCGTGGCGCTGGCGGCCAGCCGCATGGGCATTAAAGCCATTGTCTGCATGCCCGACGGCGCGCCCATCAGCAAGGTGGAAGCCACCAAGGCGCTGGGCGCAGAAGTCTGCCTGGTCAAGGGCGCTTATGACGATGCCTACAACTACGCCTGTCAACTGCAAAAGGAAACCGGCATGACCTTCATCCACCCGTTCAATGATGATGAAGTGATTGCCGGTCAGGGCACGATTGGTCTTGAAATTCTCGACCAGCTGCCGGATGTGGATGCCGTCGTCTGCTCCATCGGCGGTGGCGGCCTGATTTCCGGCGTCGCCTGCGCCATCAAGCAGCTCAACCCGAAGGTCAAGGTCTATGGCGTGCAGGCGGAAAACGCCCCCAGCATGCGCCGCTCGCTGGACGCCGGGGAAACCATCACCCTGGAAACCGCCAGCACTTTCGCCGACGGCATTGCCGTCAAGCATCCCGGCGACACCACCTTCGCGATGGTGCAGAAGTATGTGGACGAGGTGGTCACGGTCAGCGAGGACGAAATCGCCGCCGCCATCCTCGCGCTGATGGAAAAGCAGAAGCTCGTTGCCGAGGGTGCAGGGGCGGTCACGGTAGCCGCCGCCATGTTCGGCAAGCTGCCCATTGAGGGCAAAAAGGTCTGCTGCATCATTTCCGGCGGTAACATTGATGTGAACATCCTCAGCCGTGTCATCACGCGCGGCCTCCAGCGCGAGGGACGCAACGCCATGCTCACCATTGCGCTGGACGACAAGCCCGGCCAGCTGCTGGGCGTGACGCAGATCATCTCCGAATGCGGTGCCAACATCGTCGGTGTCACGCACGAGCGCACCGATGCCTCCTATGCCGTCACGAGCTGTCTGCTGCGCATCAGCATGGAAACGCGCGATTTCGAGCAGATCGCTGAAATCCGCCAGAAGCTGTCCGCACAGGGCTTCAAGCTGGTGGAATAATCTTATAAGCACAGCCCCTCCGGATGGACAAATCCCATTCCGGAGGGGCTGATCTGTTTTTTTGGAAGAATTATTCGGAGGCCTTGAAATTATAAACCGGTTTTAGCACTTCAATCTCATCGACAGACGCCTTGATCACGTCAATGATGTCTTCCAGCGACTTGTAGGCCATGGGCGCTTCATCAATCGTGGAGGAATTGACCGATGTCGTGTAGATACCGGCCATCGTCGCCCTGTATGCATCCAGATCCAGCGTTTTTCTCGCCATGCTGCGCGACATGAGGCGGCCAGCCCCGTGCGGTGCCGAGAAGTTCCATTCCGGATTGCCCTTGCCGCGTGCCAGCACGCTCCCATCGCGCATATTGATGGGAATCAGCACCAGTTCCCCCTCATGGGCGGCAATTGCCCCCTTGCGCAGGATCATCTCCTGCGTGTCAATATAGTTGTGGATGGTGTGGAAGGCAGAACGTGCGGACAATCCTGTTCTTTCCAGAATCACTTCCGCCATTTTTTCGCGGCTCCGCCTTGCAAAGCGCTGACAAATCTCCACATCGTGCAGATAATCCGTCAAATGCGTGCCATACAGATAGCAGAGGTCTTCCGGAAGCATCCGTTCTTTCGCTGCAAATTCCCTGTCCAGTGCCTTCAGCGCCCCCTGAATTTCAGCTTGACGCCCCTGCGCCCTGTATGTGCAAATCACTTCTTCGCGCCGCTTCTGATAGTCCGCCTGACCGTCATGGAGTGAAACAGCCAGCTTCTGATAGTATTCTGCCACCTGCTTGCCCAGATTCCGGCTGCCGGAATGAATAATCAGATACCTGTTGCCGTCCGCAGCCTCATCAATTTCGATGAAATGATTGCCACCGCCCAGCGTTCCAAGGCTTCTTTCCAGGCGATCGGTCTGCTCCAGTTTTTCATAGCAGCGCAGCGCGGTCAGGTCGAATGGCTCCATCACATTTTCCCAAACACCGATTCCGCTGGGAATCTCATGCGCCGCAGCATCGACCTTTGCAAAATCAGGCGCCACCGCCCCCAGCTCAACCGTATACATGCCGCAGCCAATATCCACCCCGACAATGTTCGGCACCACCTTATCCGTAATGGTCATTGTCGTGCCGATGGTGCAGCCTTTTCCGGCATGAACGTCCGGCATGATTCGGATTCGAGAACCTGCCGTAAAATCATGGTCACACATTCTGCGAATCTGCTCGATCGCTTCATCTTCTATCACCGTCGCATAGCAGATGGCCGTATTCACTTTTCCCCGAATTTCCATCACGGGTGCTGCTCCTTTCGTTTTGTCATTC
>CAZGKQ010000005.1:0-17096 GCA_964526125.1 uncultured Faecalibacterium sp. | reverse complement strand
ACTTTCAGAAAATCGCGGATGAAAAGCATGTGACGCTCCTCTGTCCATTCCTCTTCTTCTAATTTTCCTGCATATCTTCCTGCTTTTCCTGCCATTCTACTGGCAGCACAGGGAGGTTGTTTCCAATTTCCCGCCTTCCTGAACAGAAAGGAGCTTCCCCATGGTTTGCCTGACCTGTGGCCGCACTGGAAAGCAGGCGCTTTCCCTGCTGGACTGTGGCCTTTGCGCCCAATGTCTTCACCAAATCACACTTTTCGGGGCGCAGGGGCTGTCAATTTCCCGGCGATGCCAATTTGTCCTGCTCTATCGGCGTTTTTCGCAGCTCTGAGAGGAATTTCATCACCAGCGCGGCCATTTCTTCCTGCTCGTCGTAGCATTGTGCCGCTGTTCGGCGGATAGTGTCCGTTCCGGCGCTGGTCAAACGCCCCAGCTGGTCCCCCATACCCGGATGCAGCAGCCACATGTGCGCCGGAGCGACGCTCAGCAGCGTCTGCATCAGCCGCAGCATCATTTCCGAGAAGGACGGATGCTGCTGCATCGGCGGAACCTCCTCCGGCCTGTCCAGCACCTTCATGTCGCTCAGTCCCCGGCTGACTGCCCACTGGCCGTCGTGAATGAGTTGTACGTCAATGTTCCCCGGAGCCGTCACGCGCCCCGTCGCCTCCGACACAAACTGCGCCAGATTTCCGGCGACGTTCCCCGGCAGCAGGTTCATCAGCGCACTGCCGCGCCCCGTCAGCGCCACCGGCAGCCGGTTGGGCAGATAGTGGTTCAGCATGGAATCCGCCTGCACATCCTGCCACAGCAGCCCGGCGATAAACGCCACCCCGGCAAGATACTCCACCGCCACGCTTTGCAGATACGTCACCTGTCCAGCGTTCAGCCGCGCATTCAGGTGCATCGCCAGCGGCGCAGCCTGTTCTTCCAGCAGTCGATCCAGCATCATGCATGCTTTGCCGACATGCATACGCGTGTTGGCACTGCCGCTGAATACTTCCGCCAACTGCTGCGCCGAAGCGAGCAGCGCACCGCCGCATCCGCCGAAGTCATAGGCGATTCTTTCCGGCTGATGGGCGTACATTTCGTATAGCGTCATCTGTGTACCGTAAGGCGTGCTGCTCATGCGCGCCGGGGTGATGCGCGTTTGCAGGAAGAGTGCGACGCGGAGACTTCCTGCGCCGCTGTCCACCCCGACAAATGAACCTCGCATGCCACCCGACGTGCGCAGGAAGGTCGCCATCGCTTCCGTTTCGCCAGCCCAGTCCACCTGCTTTGTGCCCGGCACGGCCAGACAACCGCAGGCCATTTGCACAGCTTTTGCGCCCTCTTCGATTTCGGACATTACGGCCTCTCTGCCGCCTTCGCCCATGTCATCCTCAATCGCCACGCGCCAGGAAATGCTTTTTGCGCCCTGCAACACGGCGCTGAGTGCCGTATCCAGCATCAGCTGGTGAATCAGCAGCCGCCGTGCGCGCACACCGGCGCTGTCGCTGCGCCACTTGAAGCCGGTCAGCAGCCGGTTTTCCTCGCGCGCCGCCATCTCCGCCATGCTCTGCGGACGATAAATGAATCCATCCCGGCAGGGCGTGTCCCCCTGTCCGCTGAGAATCACCGCAGTCGGTATCATCTCCGTGGACAGGCTCAGGCTGTTCATCATTTCATCCAGCTGCATGGTCTGCGTGGCATCCAGCAGCAGCATTCGCAGCAACGGTCGATGCGTCGCCGGAATCTCTCGCCCATCCAGTTTCAGCGTCACCACCGTGGCCGCCGTCCCCAGATCAATCGCAGCCGTCGCCTCTCCCGGCACGGCTGTTTTCTGTTTTTCCTTCGGCAGGAAATTCGGCACAGCGCCCAACGTCTGTCCATCTTTTTTCAGTAGTAGCATCTTCGGGTACGCGGTCACATTTTGTACCGCCCAATCCGGCTGCTGCGGCAATTTCCGCCATGCGCCATCTTCCCAGGCAGCCACTTCTGCCTCGCCGCCTTTGGCCAGCACCTGATAGGACTGCCAGAAATCCATCGGCGCACAGGGGTACACCGCCACCAGCGGCGGCTGCGCCAGAAAGAGCTGTTCCTCCGGCGCATAGGTACGCATCAGGCGAATCGCCCCCTGAACGCGCAGCAGGAAGGAGGCCGTGATGCTGCCATCCTCCTCCACCTGATAGCGGAAGGAATCCTGCGCCAACGCATCTTCCTGCCGCGCCAGCATTTCCGCCAGCGTGCGCGACAGGGGCGGAATCATCTGCGCATCTTCCAGCATGCAGCAGGTGCGCAGCGTCTGATCCCCAAGCTGATAGCCCGTCATGCAGGTCAGGCGGTCGGCGAAGGGACGCATGGCCGCTTCCTCCCAGCCAGTACCCAGCGCTTTGAGCATCAGCGCCTGAATGGCCCCACTGTCCTCCGGCCACGGGAAACGCAGCGTCACCGTGCCCTGCACCTGACGGCTGCTTTCCTCCTCCTGCGATTGCAGCATGGTCAAATGCTCCCTCACCGCTGGCAGCAGCCGCTTGTCGCTGTGCTGGCGCAGATAGTCGCCCAGCGCCTGCGACAGCTCATAGTGCCACCAGACCGAGCCGCTGGCCATCAGTTCCAGCTCCTGCGCCACCTTTTTCAGCGTCTCGTCCTCCGCCGGTGCATGCGTCTGCGTCCAGCCCAGTACTTGACTGCTGCGCGCAAACGGTTGCCCCTGCCAGCAATATGTTTGCTGACTTGCCAGTCCTTTGCTCACGCAGACGCTTTCCTGCGTGAAGCAGCGCAACAGCGCGTTTTCCGATTGCAGATGGTATTCCTCCGTGCGCACGGAAAATCCAGGAATTTTCATCATACCCAGCACCGCACTGGCACGAATGGTCAGCTGCGTCAGTGCGTCGGGATCGCTGTCGTTCAGGCTGCTGCGCTGTGCGGCCAGCTGCTGCGCCAGCGCACTGCGGAAGGCATTGGCTTCGCGGCCAGTCAGGTTCATCAGATGCATCCGTCGCAGGAGCAGATCACAATCCGCCTCGTTCAAAAGCAGCAGCGGATCAGTAAAGCAGTGCTTCTCCCGGTCAAACCACGTCACCCGTTCGGGCAGGAAGGAGGTCAAATCCCCCAGCTGCCGCGCCAGCGTCAAGCCCTGTACCGGGCTGACAACGCCCAGCAACGCCTGTTGGCCGCCTTTTTCCAGCAGCAAAAGGCGCAACGGCTCCTGCTGCTCCGCCAGCGGACGCGCCGCGAGCACCCACGAAGCCAGCGGCGACTGATCTGCCGTGATCGTCCGGATGCGCAGCGTCGTCGTTTCTTCCGCGCCGCTTTTCCAGCTATCCAGCAGCAGCGCCACAGCCAATGCACCGCGATAGGCCGCGTCAAACACCTCGCTCTGCGCTTCGGGGCGCATCGCCCAGTTTTCCGCCAACGTCTGCCACTCAGAAGCCTCCGCGCCGTAGCGAATCAGGCCGGAGCCGCCTTTCTCCTTCTTTTTCCCGTTCCGGTCGGGCAGAAAAATCAGTTTGCTCATTGATTTTCCTCCTGCATCGCCAGTTCCATCGCACAGATCATCAGCCAGAGCGCCGGTGCATCCTTTTCAGGGGTTGCGTGGCTCATCGCCTTCATCGTCTGGCGCATATCGGCGGTTTTTCCGCCCTGCACCAGCAGCGGATACCACGCCGTCAGCTCCTTTTTGCTCTCCTGTTCGCCGCGCAGCAGCCGATCCATCGCCTCCTGCAAAAACAGGCCATTTTCCGGTATCGGGGCAGCCAGCGCCGGTTTCAGGTAGCGCAGCTGTCCATCGCGCAGCGCCAGCGCATCCGTCCGCAGCTTCTGATACATGCCTTCCACCATCGCCTGATGGCGCTCCATGCGCTTCAGTTTCGTTCGCGCATCGTCGATGCGGAAGCGTTCCGACGGTTTGACAATGGCCTCTGCCTGTTCAATGCGGCGCATCGCTTCCGCATGGTCGTGAATCAGGCGCGTGTGTTCCTTTTCGGTTTCTTCCAACGCTTCCGTGACCATGCGCATCGCCGCGTCGCCGCCCATTTGCCGGTTGAAGGTCATCTGCACGGCTTCCTCGTTCTGCATTTCCTGCTCCATGCGGTGGATGCGTGCCATCGCCTGTTCTTCCGCCGTTGCGGCCATTTCGCCGCGCTGCACGCCCTGCTCGGCCTGAAAGCCGTTCTCCTGCGCATCATGGCGCAGCACAGCCAGCTCCCCGGCTCTGCGAACCTGCGCCTGATAATGGGTGCGGCTCTCCTTGCGGATAGCTTCCAGCGCAGAAGCATAGCGCATATCCAGCGGCAGGGAGCGTACAATCCCCGACAGCCACAGCAGCGCAATGCGCGTCAGGCGGTCAATCGCCGCCGCATCCGCCCGTACATCTTCGAGGCTTTCCTGCGCGCCACGGAAGAAGTGCGGATACCAGCCGGTCAGACCGGATTTGAGTGCATTGTCCTTTTCCAGCGATTTCTCCACCACCGGCCAAAGCGTCCGCTGCCACAGCAGCGAGCCTTTCAGCAATCCGCCCAGTGCCTGACGATAGCGCTCCTCGCCCTTACCGAACAGCCGCCAATCCGCCCGACCCTCTTCCGCCTGAATCGTGAACAGGCCACGCAGCCACGTCGGACGGTTGAGCAGCACATCCATGCCATATGCGCCCAGCAAATCCGTCAATCGCGGCAGATCATTGCCACCGGAAGCCTGTGCGCTTTCCGGCAGACCAATCAGGCAGACTGTTTCCAGCGCAGCCTCCTGCATCGTCTCCCTCAGCGCCTGACGGGCGCGCTGCGGCGATTCATTTTCCGCGCACGGCAGCATCAGCACGCCGCCCAGTCGGAAAAGCGCTTCCTGCCCGAATTGCCTGTGCAGTGCGTTTGCCAGACTGGCCAGGCCAGCCGCGCCCGTGCCGCCGCAGAGCGATCCGGCCAGAATCACGCGCACCTCTTCGCCCTGCCCAAGTGCCTCGCGGATTTCCGCCAGCAGCTGATGCATTGGATCTGCCGGATCTTTTTCCGCACGATCCATCATGGCCGCAAACGCGATTTTCGCCAGCTCCGGATGGTCGTGGAAACCCTGCTGAAGCGGCAGCGAAGCCACCTTCTCCGTGAACAGCGCCTGACAAAGCAGCGCATCCGTCTCATTGGGCGACAGCCAGTCGCGCAGCGTCCGGGCATTCATCGGCAGCGGATCGCACCAGTTCGTCAGGCTGATCTTCGTCCGGAAAGGCGCATGTTCCGCCTGGATATACGTTCCCGATGCCCAGAGCTGCTGATAATCCAGCACTTCCTGCCCCAGCTGCTGCGCACCGTGCATGCCCTCCCCATCGGGATCGCAGAGCACGAGCCGGATTTCCTCTTCCGGCAGAATCCCGGCGCACGCCAAAAACAGCAGCGCCTCCGCCATTCTGCCACCACTGCCGCCAAAGAGAAGTACCACTCGTTTCATGCCCATGCTCCTTTGATCTGCAATATTTGTCCGTTTTTGCGGAAAAAGGCGTGAGTGTCCCTTTGTGCAGGAACATCCACGCCCCATTTATCATGCGTCCTGATAGCCGTTCGGATTCATCTTCTGCCAGTGCCAGGAATCGCGGCACATATCCTCCAGCGTTTTGGTCGCCTCCCAGCCCAGCAGCTGTTTGGCCTTCGTCGGATCGGCATAGCATGCATCCACATCGCCATCGCGGCGCGGTCCAATCACATACGGCAGCTCCATGCCGTTGACGCGGCTGAAGGTGTGAACAATGTCCAGCACGGAATAGCCAACGCCCGTCCCCAGATTGATAATTTCGCAGCCCTGATGCGCAGCGGCATAGTCGCACGCAGCCACATGCCCCTTCGCCAAATCCACCACATGGATGTAGTCGCGCACGCCCGTGCCGTCCGGGGTCTGGTAATCGTCGCCAAACACAGTCAGCTTTTCCAGCTGGCCGACGGCCACCTTGGTGATGTAGGGCATCAGGTTGTTCGGAATGCCATTGGGATTTTCGCCAATCCGGCCGGATTCATGCGCACCAATGGGATTGAAGTAGCGCAGCAGCACCACCGACCATTCCGGATCCGCCGTCACCATGCCCTGAAGGATCTTTTCAATCATGTACTTCGTCCAGCCATAGGGATTGGTGCAGCCCTTGCAGAACATATCCTCGCGCAGCGGTACTTCATCCGGCACACCGTATACCGTGGCCGACGAGGAGAACACCAGCCGCTTGCAGCCGTGGCGACGCATCGTCTCGCACAGCGTCAGCGTGGAATCAAGGTTGTTGCGGTAATATTCCAGCGGCATGCGCACTGATTCGCCCACCGCCTTCAGGCCGGCAAAGTGCACCACCGCGTCAAACTGATTCTCACTGAAGATCTTTTCCATCGCGTCGCTGTCGCATACATTGGCTTCATAGGCTTTGACCGTTTTTCCCGTGATTTCCTCCACCCGGCGGATGGCCTCCGGCTGTGAGTTGACATAGTTATCCACCACGACCACCTCGTGGCCAGCCGCGAGCAGCTCCACGCAGGTATGGGTTGCAATAAAACCAGCGCCACCAGTAAGCAGGATCTTCATGATGTCAGCATCTCCTTTTTTGTTGTAACCGGTTTCCCGGTTGACACCCCTTTCGCGTCATTCCTATTGTACGACAAAAAAGCGTGTCAGGCAAGTGTCTGACACGCTTTTTTTCAGAAAATCTTCATGAATCACGCCGCTTGGCGATGTGCCCTCACAGCTTCTCGGGATACGCTCCTGCATCGTGCAGCTTTTGCAGCTCCCCGGCCACGAAGGGCTTATCCTCGCGGTAGGTCACGCCAAACCAGACGGCATCCGTGCTCAGCACGTCCACCTTCAGGCCGTCGGAGTGCATCAGGCTGTCAATTTCCGTCGGCAGCACAAATTCCCGGGTCATCGGGTCGCCCACGTTGCTGTTCAGGAAAGCCTCAAAGTCGCGCGAGGCCGCCTCAAAGAACCACGGAGTCAACCCCCAGAAATTCATCGAAACCAGCGATTCGGGATCCAGCAGATCGCCTTCCGGATTGAAATTCACGTCGCGAATCGTGCCATCCGGGAAGGGCTTGATTTTGTACGTTTCCTGCACCTTTTCCAGCTGCGAATGTTCATCGCACCGGCACACGCCACGCGTCACATGGCCGTTTTCAGACACCGTGTTTTTCAGACGATAGGCCACCATCGAGGCGTGATTGGTCATACCCTGCATTTCGTGCAGGTTTCTGGCCATCGTGGCAAAGGCATCCTTGCCATAATAGTCATCCGCATTGATGACCGCGAACGGCTCATGAATCAGGTCTTTGGCAGCCAGCACCGCATGCACCGTGCCGTAGGGCTTGGTGCGCTCCGGCGGCGGCGTGAAACCTCCGGGCAGCGAATCATATTCCTGAAAGGCATACTCCACCGCCACGCGCTGCGCAATTTTGTCGCCAATCATTTCCTTAAAGGTATCGGCCATGTTGCGCTTAATCACAAACACAACCTTGTCGAATCCGGCTGCCACGGCATCATAAATGGAATATTCCAGCAGAATTTCCCCATGCGGTCCAATGTGGTCAATCTGCTTGTTTCCGCCATAGCGGCTTCCCAATCCGGCCGCCATGATCAACAGCGTTGTTTTCATGTTCGCTCACTCCTTTTGCTCGTCGTCTGCATCAAAGTTCGTCGGCTTTTCTGTGCCCTGCGGTGGAAAGCCCTGCGTGCTGTCCGGGCGGAAGAGCACCGTCACCGTGCGCAGCAGGAGCTTTGCGTCCGTCCAGAGGGAAAAGCCTTCAATGTACATCAGATCCAACGCCAGCTTGTCCTCCGGGGAGGTGTTGTAGCGCCCTTCAATCTGCGCATAGCCAGTCAGCCCGGCACGCATTTTTTCTCTGAAACCGAATTCCGGCAGCATCTGCTTGTATTGCGCCACGTTTTCCAGCATTTCCGGGCGTGGCCCCACCAGCGACATGTCGCCGCGCAGGATGTTCAGCAGCTGTGGCAGCTCATCCAGCCGCCATGCGCGCAGGAAGCGTCCCACACGAGTCACGCGCGGATCGGCCATTTCGGCGGAATGGTTTTCACTTTCCCCTTCGCCACTTTGGCGCATGGTGCGAAATTTGCAGATGAGAAAGCTGCGCCCATCCACCGTCATCCGCTTTTGGCGGAAGAGTACCTTTCCGCCATCTTCCATGCGGATAGCCAGCGCAATCAGCAGCATCACCGGCAGCAGCACCACCAGCAGCACCGCGGAAAGCACAATGTCCACCGTGCGCTTGACAAAGCGCTGCCACAGCGTCATGCCTTCTGCACGGATTTCCAGCAGCGGCGCATCGTCCACAATCAGCGGTCTGGCGGCGGAAAGCAGCACCTCCTGCACCCTGGGGCTGACCATCACCGTCTTTCGCTGCGCGTAGCCTGTTTGCAGCAGCTGCATCCGCTGCTCATCCGGCACATCAGCGGCCAGCAGGATTCCCTCCACCTGCGCCATTTTTCGGGAAAGCTGCTCATCCTGCCAGCTGCACGTTTGACCGATTCGCCAGCAGCCAGACTCCCGTTCAAGCTTTTCGCGCAGGGTGGCTGCCATCCTTTCGTCCTCCGTCACCAGCAGCAACAGTCTGCCCGTCTCCAAATGCGGCAAAATCCGCAATCCGAAGGCCGTCGTCAGCGCCAGCAGCATCATTTGCAGCGCCACGCAGACCAGCAGGTAGGCCATGTCCTCCCCCAGCAGCGTCAAATGTGCATGGTTGTTGGGATTGACATTCATAATCTGTAATTGCAGATACGTCACCGCATCGGTAATCAGAAGGCCGATGGCCTGACCGGCCATCCGCTGGCGCTTTTTCCCCTGCCGGAGCGACATTGTGCCAAAAACAGCCGTCATGGCTGCCCCCATGGCACACCACGTCAGCAGCGTGGTGGCGCTGGTGCGCGACAGATGGCGCAGCGGCCAGTTGGGAATCCCCAGCAACGCAAAGAACAGCAGCAAACTTCCACCATAGGCCAGCAGATGCAGCAGGCCGGAAAGCAACTCGCCCCCATGTCGTTTGTGCTGCTCTCCGAGCTTCCCCATCGTCGTTATCCGCCGCCTTTCCCTGTGTTTCTCCTATCATACCACGCAAAAACAGGGTTGTCAAGGAAGAATCCGGAAAAGTACGTCTTTTATTGCCATTGTTTTCCTCGTTTCGCGGAATTTTTCCCGAAAACGTTTGATGAAAGCGTTTGCATGGCTTGTCTTTTCCCTATCAAGTGTGGTATACTAGTCATTGCAAAGTTTCGGCCTCATTCGCCCTGTGCGGTGGAGCCTTTTTGATAAGGAGTGGAATGAATCCATGTTGAGGAAAATCGGCGTTCTGACTTCCGGCGGCGACGCGCCGGGCATGAACGCAGCTGTCATGTCGATCGCCCGTAGCGCAGCGGCCTATGGCATGCCGCTGGTGGGCATCAAGCGCGGCTATAACGGTCTGCTGCGCAAATCGACCAATATTGTGGATGACCTGCAGGAGCTGCATCTGGATACCGTGCTGGACATTGCCGACCAGCCCGGCACCTACCTGCGCACGGCTCGTTGCGACGAATTCAAGGATCCCAAGTGGCGTGAAGTGGCCGTCCAGACGCTCAAGGCGATGGAAATTGACGGTCTGGTTGTCATCGGCGGCGACGGCTCCTTCCAGGGTGCCATGCGCCTGTGCGAGCTGGGCATCCCCTGCATCGGCATCCCCGGCACCATTGACAACGACCTGGCCTACACCGAAATGACGCTGGGCTACGAGACGGCTGTGCAGGTCTGCACCGAGGCCGTCCGCGCCATCCGCGCCACCAGCCGCTCTCACGACCGGCCGCATGTGGTGGAGTGCATGGGTCGCCACTGCGGCGATGTGGCGCTCAAAACCGCCTGTGCCACCGGCTCTGAAATCGTGGTCGTTCCGGAAGTGCCGTGGAGCGTGGAGGAAGTGGCCGCACGCCTGAACAAACAGATTGCCAAGGGCAACTACCGCAGCACCATCGTGCTGGCGGAAGGCTGCTGGGATTCCATGGAGCCTTTTGACATGTACACCTTCCTGACCACCCACGGCAAGGAGTGCTATGAGGGCGAGCCTATGAGCGCCAACCGCTTTGCCTCCGTCATGAAGCGCATGTGCGGCATGGTGGAAGCCCGTTCCACCGTGGTCGGCTATACCCAGCGCGGCGCGCTGCCGGTCGCCAAGGACAGCGCTTTTGCCTTCGAGGCTGGCAATATGGCCGTCCGTCTGCTGCGCGACGGCATCTCCAATCAGGTCATCGGTGTCCGTCAGGGACAGGTCTTCCACATGCCCATCGAGGATGCGCTGAAGATGTACCGTCCGTTCCGCCGCGATCTGTATGATCTGGTGAACAACCTGTAATCGCCGGAAACGCCGTCTTTACCAGCCAACTGAATGATTCAAAAAAGTGCTGAAGTGGCAACGCTTCAGCCTTTTTTTGTGCTGCAAAACCGGACGTGTCCGCCGCCATCATCGCACTTGGCTGCGCCGATGCGCTTCATCCGCCGAAAAAGCGGCATTGTCTGCGCACAATCTGAATCAGCTCCTCTGCCGTTTCCTTCTGGCCGCCGTCCAGCCACGCCTTCAGCACGCTGATGGTCACGCCGGTGCGAATCGCCATGAAATACCGCGCATCGGTTTCGCTCATGCCCGGCAGCTTGCCGAAAGATTCTTCCAATTTTCTGGCGTTTTTCATGTGACAGGCGTAAATGACATCCTGCCGATGAATGTCTATCAGCAGTTTCAGGATGTCGCTGTGCGCCGTCCAGTAGGTAAAGTAGCCTTCCACCAGCGTCCACTCATCCGGAGCGCGACCCGGCTGCACCGCATGCAGCGCCTCTTGAAAGCACCGGTCGCACCGCCAGTAGAGCACATCCGACAAATTGTCAAAGCAGCGGTAGAAGGTCGTGCGTGCAATGCCGGAAACGCGCTGCACATCCGTCACCGTAATCTGCTCGAAGGCTTTTTCTTCCAGGCATTCCAGCAACCCCTTATAAATCAGCTCCGCCGATTTCCCAGCGCGTTTGTCTGCGCTGATGTGGTACATTTCAGTCTGCCTCCCTTCTGTATCGGCTCAGGTAGCCGTCTCCCCAGGTATAGCCGTAGGGCGTGTTTTCATCCTTCAGCAGCTTTTCCGGAAGGTTGAGCGAAAGCCCACCCAACATCACGCCACAGCAGAGCGCCAGCACAAATTCCAGCAAAGTCGGTGCCGATTCGACAAAAAACGAAACGATGATTCCCACGCCAATGGGCACATAGCCCAACATCGTGGTTGCCAGGCCGGGGCTGTAAATCGTTCTCTTCCCCCGGCTTTTGAACTGGCGATACAGATAAATGCCGCCGGAAACATGTCCAAACACCTCCGCGCCGCAGAGAAACAGCTGCATGACGCAGAAGAACGGATTCACACCCACCACCAGCACGATACAGCCGAAAAGAACGCCAATCAGATTTGTCCACATATCACTCATCTGATTCATGGGATAGCGGTCAGGACAATCCGACTTCGCCATCAGGTTATACATGGTGTGAAAGCCGCCGGGGAAATACCATTCCTCCAGCACATGAAGGGGCAGCAGCGCTGTGGCGGCGGCAAACCATTTCTGCTGTAAGCCCCATGTTTGCCATTTGACCATGGTGATCCCCATGACGATGCCGCTGACCATCACCATCAGGTAGAGCCATCCAGCAAGCCAGCATTTTCCTACTTTTTTCATTGCAATCCTCCTTCTTGTTTCGCTGCAAAGTTTCGAAAGGTTGTATCACTTTTTCCGCTACAATTGTAACACAAATCTTTCTGTGATACAATCGCAGCAGAAAAAAATTTTTTCAAGGAGGTTTTCTCGAACCATGGCTGACAGACGCTATACCATCCTGCACGACAAAGACGGTCAGGAGATGCAGGTTCCTGTTCGTCCCGGCCTTTCCGTGGAAGATCCCAGAGCGCGATACACCGGTTTTCACCCGGAAAAGGTTCTTCTCAAAAAAGGCAGCATCCGCATGAAAGGCGCCAAACCGCTGGAATGCGATATGCTGCTGGAACGGGATGTCGCCATTCCCCTGCGCGATGGCACCACCATCTATGCAGACATTTTCCGCCCTGTCGGTAGGGAGAAATGTCCGGCACTGGTTGCATTAAGCCCTTACGGCAAGGAAATCGGCACACAGTGGCTGGACGATGTGCCCATGCGCGCCGGTGTGCCGAAAAAGGCCGTTTCAGGATTGCAGAAGTTTGAAGGGCCGGATCCCTGCTATTGGGTCAAACATGGCTATGCCGTTGTGAACCCTGACGTTCGTGGCGCTTACCGCTCCGAGGGCGTGATTCTGTTTTTCGGCAGCGATTACGGGCGCGACGGCAAAGACATAGTTGATTGGATTGGCCAGCAGTGCTGGTGCAACGGCAAGGTTGGCCTTTCCGGCAATTCGTGGCTTGCCATTTCGCAGTGGTTCACGGCAGCACAGCACCCGAAGCATCTGGCCGCCATCGCGCCGTGGGAAGGGCTGACGGACTGCTACCGCGAAGTCGGCACGCGCGGCGGTGTCATCATGCCGTCCTTTGTGGAGCTGTTGTCCGCCTCTTTCGCCTCCACGCCTTCCGGCGGTGTCGAGGATGTGCTGACCATGCTGACACAGGATCCCACCTGGAACCGCTACTGGGAGGACAAGGCGGCGGATTTGGAATCCATCACCACACCGGCCTACATTGCCGCCAGCTATACCAATCCCATCCATACCAACGGCTCCATTGAAGGCTACATGCGCCTTGGCACAAACCAGAAGTGGCTGCGCATCCACAACACCGGCGAATGGGACGACTACTACCACGAAGGCCACACCGACGATCTGCGCCGCTTCTTTGACCATTTCCTGAAGGGACTTGATAACGGCTGGGAAACCACGCCGCACGTCCGGATGAGCGTCCTCAATCCCGGTGGAAAAGACATCATCGACCGGCCGGAAGCCGATTATCCACTGGCGCGCACGCAATATCAGACGCTGCACCTGAATGCCATCCAGCACACCCTGACAGCAGAAACCGTCCTCACTGAAGCCGTCGATGCCTATTCCTCCGACGACCCGAAGGGCAAAGCCGTCTACCGCTACCGCATGCCGGAAGACACGGAGATCGGCGGCTTCATCAAGCTGCGTCTTTGGGCGGAAGCCCCCGATCATGATGATATGGACATCGAAGTGACGCTGGAAAAGCTGAATCGCTTCGGGCGGAAAATCGGCCTGAATCCCATGAAGCGCGTCGCTGCCAAAGGCTACATCCGCGCCTCCATGCGCGATCTGGATCCCCAGCGGAGCCGCGAAGAATATCCCTTCCAGCATTTCCGGGAAATCCGGAAGCTCAGGCCGGGCGAAATTGTTCCGCTCGACATTGCCATCTGGCCTATGGGCATGCTGTTCCAAAAGGGCGATTACCTGCAAATCACCATCAACGCCTACAAAACCACCTCGTGGGCAAGCCCCTTCGATCTGAAAATGGCGACCATTCAGGTGCCGAAGGATGGCTTTACCTGCATGCCCGGCGAAAAAGTCGACATGATTACCATCGGCGGTGTTTCCGGCGGCCTGACTGGCGGCATTGATACCAGCCGTCTGCCGAAGGATGTCAACAAAGGCAAACACATTCTTCACACTGGCGGACGGTATGACAGCTATCTCTATCTGCCCATTGTGCCGAAAAAGGAGGAATAACCGTTGGAAACGCTTCTCAACGCCTGGCTGTCCATCTGGCTGTATGTGATGGCGGCCATCGCTGTGCTGCTTGGCATGAAAATCTGGAAGAATCGCAAAGTGTGGGATTCCATCAACATTCTGTGCACCTCCGCGGTCATTGTGCTGGTGCTCCATGTGCTGGAGGAGTGGGTGCTGCCGGGCGGACTGCACTATTCCTACAATATTGATCATGGTTCGGCTGTTTTGAGCCGTTACCCCATGAATCGGCTGACGGACATGATAACCAATTTCGGCGGCGTGCTGCTGGGATGCATTGTTCTCCGCTTCTGGGGTTTTCGGAAGCCTGCCGGTGTGGCCGTCATGCTGTTTTCCGCCTTTGAGGTGGTGATCCACATCGTGATTGGCATCACCTCCATGAACACCTTTGCCGACTATGGCATGAACACCCTCTATTCGCCCGGTCTGGTCACATCCCTGTTCGGATTCCTGCCCATCGTGATTGGTCTGGCAAAAGCGCTGTTTTTCAGCAGCCAGCAGCGTCCAACCATCCGGCAGTGGGTGATGGCGATAGTCGCCATGTTCGGCTTCTGCTTTCTGCTGATTAATCTGCCTGAAATGCTGTTGGGTGATGAAAGCAGTCCCTATGCTTTCACGGACAGAGGATATTACGAATCCTACGGCGAACAATATGAAGCCGATCATCAGGTGATCTACTGAATTCCATGCAAAAAGAACCGGTGTCCTTCCCCACGCAGGGGATGCTCCCCTCGCAGGGGACGCTCCCCTCGCAGGGGACGTTCCCCTTGCAGGAGCTGACACCGATTCTTTTTTTGCATTACGGCACTGTCCGCCATTTCTGATCCTGATAAAGCGCGTTGTTCATGATTTCCGCCGTTTCGCCCCAGATGGCACGTCCGGCCTCCGGATCCTCCTGCAACCAGTACAGGAACCACGCCGTCACATAGCCGTTTTCGGAATACAGCGTTTCGCCGTGCGGCGTGTTTTTCCGACGACACATCATTTTTTCTGCCGGAATTTCTTCATAGATGGCCTGCAGGTCTTCCCCCGTCACCACCCAGTCGTCGCCACCGCCTTCGCCGGAAATCATCATTGTTGGAATGGCAATCTGCGACGCATCGTAGTCCCATTGCAGCGCCTGTGCCAGCGCCATGCTCGTCGGCGAAATCGCTACTGCCGCCTTGAACACGCTGCTGTGCTGCTGGGTGGTAATCGCGTTAATGACCCCAACGCCGCCCTGTGAATGACCGACAATCCCCACATTGTCCAAATCAATTTTCTGATGGAAAAGGTTTTCCTTTTCGTTGACAACTTCGTTTTCGTTCAGCAGCAACAGGTGGCGGATGCACATTTCCGCCGCAAATCCGTTCCAGTCGTACTCCTCCTCCGTGCCAATCACCAGGAATCCCCACGACGCGAAATGGCTTGCCACCGCCGTATACCGGGACATCGGAACGCCAGTCCCGTTGCACAGCACAATCACCGGATACACCCGATTGCTCCCGACCAGTTCCGCCGGATAGTAGATGAGATATTTGCCAAAGCCCTGCAACGCCGCTTCCTCGTAGTGATCCACGTCATATGCGCCATTGCCCATGTATTTCTGTTCCAATGCGCCACCGGTTGCCACGGTCTGCTGATAATTCGTCGGTGCCGACGGCAGACTGCCCAGATATTTCACCAGCACGACGACCGCCAGCGCCAACACCAGCAGCACCAATCCTATCGTTTTCAGCACTTTTTTCATGCTCATCCTCCTCTTGACGGATGCCCCATGTTTGTTGTATCATGTTATCGCTGATACAGATGTATCTGCAATTCGATTATACGCACGGCCACAACGGCCGTCAAGAGGAACAGGCAAAATGAGACAAAACAGCGAAAATGGCTCAGCAGAACGGCCGGAAAGCCCTAAAAGCAACGACGCTCGCAACCGTTACGTTCTCCGGCACATCACCGACGCGCTCCTTTCTCTGATGGCACAGCACGCCTTTCACGAAATCACCATCAGCGAAATCTGCCAGAAGGCAGAAGTCGGGCGTGCATCCTTTTACCGCAATTATGAAAGCAAACAGGCCGTTTTGGAGAAGTATCTCGCCCGCCTGCTCCAGGAATGGGGCGCGGAATTTGAAGCACGCGGCGATCCTGCTTATTTCTCCGAAAGTCTGCTGCGCCACTACGACCGGCATCGTGATTTTTATCTGTTGCTTTACCGGCAGGGGCTTTCTTCGCTGATCTATGAAAGCATCCGTTCCGCCTGTCATGTGGCGGAAGCTTCCTGCAATCTGGAACGCTACAGCAAGTCGATGTTGGCCGGGCTGCTGTTCGGCTGGATTGACGAATGGATGCGTCAGGGTATGCCGGAATCGCCGGAGGAAATCCTGATGCTGTCCGCCTCCCTCGCCCTCAAAGATTCGCACAAATCCTCCTGATAAAAAGGTGGGAAAGGCCATTTTGTTGCCTTTCCCACCTTTTTTATACTGTTTTATTTTGTTCGCAGCGTCACCGGGGAATCTTCCAGCAGCGCTTCAATTCGCTGCTGTGCCTTGCGCATGTAGGTCTGCTGCTCCTCGCTCATGCCCGATGGTGCCGCCTGATCGCTGGCGACTACCCGGTACTGGTACTGCCCATCCCATTTCTGCCGCCAGATATAGGTGGGCGTATAGGCGACCTGGCAGAAGCTGACGTTCGTGCCGTCCCAGGCGATTTGCAATTGCAGCAACATGGCCGCCACATTGCCATCCTTGCGCGACTCGTTGAGCAGACTTCCCAGCGACCAGGCGCACAGCGTCTGACCAATCGTGCCATCCTCGTGTTGATGCGTCAGCCAGGTGATCGGCTGCGCCACGCGCGTCCCGGCACCGACAATCACGTCCGCCCCGGCATCGGCAATCGCCTGTGCCAGCTTTTTCTGGGCGCTGGTCGGCTTCGATGCGCCGGAAGCCCCCCAGTTCAGCGACACAATCACCACCGCCGCGCCGTTTTCACGCGCTTTGCGAACATCCGCCGCAATTGTCGCCGCATCGGCCAGCGGCACGGTGTATTCCGCTCCGGCGGTCTTCAGCGCCTTCTTCCCGTTGGCGGACAGCCCGTCGGTGTAATGCAGGAACGCGACCGGCACGCTGTTCAGCGTCAGAATCAGCGGCTCCGCCTCCTGCTGCGTCTCGTATGCGCCAATGATTTTCAGGTTACGATCCTTCAGCGCTTCCAGCGTGGCATGCAAACCGTCCGTCCCCTTGTCCATCACCTTGGGGAAGCCGCAGCTGACCAGCTTCACGCCGCATGCAGAAAGCATGTCTGCCAGCGCTTCCGGCGCGTTCAGACTGGACATCTTGCTGTCCTGCATCATCAGGTTTTCGAGCATCACCATCGTCATGTCGCCGGACATTTCCCCGGCTATGAGCGACAGCAGCTCCGTCATGTCATACTTCTGCG
>CAZGKQ010000004.1:13221-26862 GCA_964526125.1 uncultured Faecalibacterium sp. | reverse complement strand
TCAGCTTTTCCGCCAGTAGGATGCTCTCTACCGCCGTCAGCAGCCCTTTCTCCACCGTCAGCAAAATCATCAGCAACAACACGCGGCTCACGCCATCCAGACGCTTTCTATGCCGCCGGGGTCTCATCGAGCCTCCTCAAGGGTATAAATATTGCCTACCCGGTCGCGCAACGCTACATCCAGCGTCAGTTCCTCGCCCAGCCGTACCCCTTCGCGCTTCATCCGATCCTCGCTGACGTGGTAGGCCAGGGAGGGCGTATTGTTTTCGCCGCTCAGATGCCCCAACACAACGTTCTTCGTGCCGCTTTCCACCAATTGTAGGAGCGCTTCGGCGCAGGCCGCGTTGCTCAGATGGCCGCGATTGCCCAGAATGCGCTGTTTCAGGCGCTCCGTGTAGTGTTCATTTCGGCGCAGCATGTCCGGGTCATGGTTGCTTTCCAGCAGCACCAGCGAACTGCCAGCCACTGCGTCGCGCACGCTGCGCGGAAAATGCCCCAGATCCGTCGCCGTGGACAAGCTGATGCTGCCGCCCCAAAGCCGGTAGCCCACCGGGTCTGCCGCATCGTGGGGAATCGAAAACGGCACAACGCCCACGTCGCCCACATAAAAATCCGAAAAAGTATCAAACGTGCGGCGCATGCCCAGCGGAATCTGCCCCACCTTGCCATCCATCGCTTCCCATGTTATTTCCGTAGCGTAGATGGGAATATGGTGCTTCCGGCACATCACACCAGCTCCGGCGATGTGGTCAATATGCTCATGCGTCACCAGAATTCCAGCGATGGTATTCGCATCCACGCCGATCATATCCAGCGCTTCATCGATCATCTTGCCCGATTTTCCTGCATCCACGAGCAGCCGCGTCGCCCCGTACTGAACGAAAAGGCAGTTTCCGCTTGAGCCGGAATACAGGGGGCAAAATATCATCTCCATGCGTCCGTGTGTTTCCTTTCCTTGTCCCGTGTTTTTCCAAAAAGCCGTATGCCTTACACATCCAGATGCTTGGCCACGCGCTCCGCTTCCGGTGGCGGTGTCATGTAGTCCGCGCCAAAGAGAATCGTCAGCACTTCATCCCATTTCGCCGGAATCAGCACGTCAATGCCCTCAAAGGGAACGGTGATCTTCTCCTCAAACTGCTCCGGATGCCAGATGTGCATCATCAGCTCAAACGCCCCGTTGGACATGCACAGATCGTGGCCGGAGGTTTCCTGCCGCGACACCTGCTCATACCAGCGCGTTTTCGTCTTCACCGAAAAGGGCAGTCCCAGCACATGTGTCCCGAAGATCAGCACCTTGTTTTTCAAATTGAAGCGCGAATAATCCACATTCTTTTTCAGCATGCCCTGAATCGTGTGCAGTTTCAGGAACCACCACTTGCGCCGCCATCCTTCCGGCGGAACCGGATCAAGAATGAAAAAGTCCGTGAAGGCCGCTGCCTTTTCCGGGTCACGGTTCATCACACGCGGCGTCCAGGTGTCCAGATACGTCAGTTCAAAGCGCCTGTCGCATTCCTTCGGATAAACTTCGCGAAAACGCTGGAATTCTTCACGCGTCATGAGCAGATCCACATCATCATCCCACGGAATAAACCCCTTGTGGCGCACCGCGCCCAGGAGCGAACCGCACATCATATTGTAGGAAATGCTGTGCTTCTGGCACACTGCGGTAATATCGCGCAGCTGTTCCAGCAGCTCCGCATGAATTTCATCCAGCGTCAGCTTTTTTTCTTCCATGTTCTGCTCCTTTTTCCGCCGCCAACGGGCGCGGAATGCCTGTTTTCATCGGCGTGTCATTCCTTTTCCGCCAGCCATGCCAGCGTCCGGCGACAAATGGCTTCATCATCCATCTGATATTCGCCGCGCAAATACTGCTGCGTGCCGACAATGGTGGAATACACGTCTTCCATGCCGATTCGATGAATGCGACACGAATTCCCTGTTTCCGCCGCCACCTCACAGACGGCAGAACCAAAGCCCCCCACCACCGAATGCTCCTCCACCGTCACGATATGGCGGAAGCGCCGCGTCAGCTCCTGAATCTTTTCCGCATCCAGCGGCTTTAAGCAGGGGAAGGATACCACTTCTGCCGACACGCCCTGCGCTTCCAGCAGCTTTCCTGCGCTGACCGTCTGCGTCAAAATGCCACCGGCGGAAAGAATCGCCACGTCTTTTCCCTGCCGCAGCGTCAGCGCTTTCGGCAGCTGCCAGTTCTCCACCGGCGCATCATGCAGCATCGGTTCGCCGCCGCGCCCAAGGCGCAGATAGCAGGTACCCGGCGTTTGCAGCATTACCGGCACAATCGCCTCGACCTCCGCCGGATCTCCGGGAGTGAACACCGTCACACCTGGCAGCGCACGCATGATGGCCATGTCCTCCGTCGCATGATGACTCATGCCCAGACTTCCGTAGACAAAACCGCCACCCACGCACACCACCTTCACATTCAGGCCGTGATATGCGCAGTCGTTGCGAATCTGTTCCAGACAGCGCAGCGTCGGAAAATTGCCAATGGAATAGGTCAGCACTGTCCGCCCCGTCTTCGCCAGACCAGCCGCCAGACCGGTCATGCTCTGCTCGGCAATCCCGGCGTTTACAAACTGCTGCGGATATGTTTCCCAAAAAGGCCGCAGCACGCCAAAGCCCAAATCCCCCGTGACCAGCATCAATCGGCTGTCCTGAGCCGCCTGGCGCATCAGCGCCCGTGTAAATGCATCTCTCATGGCCGCTGTGCCTCCAATTCCGCCAATGCCGCGTCGTATTCTTCACCCTGCGGCGTGCGATAGTGCCACAGGATGTCATTTTCCATGAAGGATACGCCCTTGCCCTTGGTTGTCACGGCAATGACCACCGTTGGCCGCCCTGTACCGCGGTTCTGCTGTGCCGTTCGCAGCGCCTGTTCGACCGCATCCGTGTCGTTGCCGTCAATTTCAAGCACATGCCAGCCAAAGGCACGCCATTTCTCGCCAAAAGGTTCCAGCGCCAGCGTGTTTTCGCAAAAATCAAGGCTTTGCATCCGGTTGTGATCCACAATGGCAATCAGGTTATCCAGCTGATACTGATGCGCCTGTAACGCTGCCTCCCACACGGAGCCTTCGTCGCATTCGCCGTCCCCCAGCACGCAGTAAACGCGCCAGTCCTGTGCATCCATCTTACCACCCAGCGCCATGCCGGCCGCCACACTCAGCCCATGACCCAAAGAACCGGTGGAAAACTCCACACCCGGCACGCCCTTATGGCTCACATGTCCCGACAGGCGCGAGCCGTTGGCGTAATGGGTGGAAAGCTCCTCCACCGGAAAAAAGCCGCGCTCTGCCAGCGCCGCATACACCGCCGCCCCAGCATGACCCTTGGAGAGAATCAGCCGGTCGCGCTCCGGCCACTGTGGTTCTTCCGGCTTCACGCGCAGAATCCGCGTATAAAGCACCGCCATGATCTCCGCGACGGAAAAAATCGCGCCGATGTGGCTTCCCCGGCTGATGTGCGTCATTTCCAGCCCGTGGCGACGAATCAGCCAGGCCAGCGTTTTCGGATCGGCGGTGTTGATTTCGCTGCCCTGAAAGGCAGCATGCGTTTTTTCCGTATAAGGCGCGTTCATTTCTGCGCCTCCTTCTGCACCTGCTGGTGCTTTTCGTCCGCCATCTTTCTGGCCTTGCCGAAGACACCACCAATCGTCTCAAAGAACAGCGACACGTCCAGTCCGAACGACTGATTCGTGGCATATTCCACGCGCAGACGGTTTTTCTCCGGCAGAATATATTTTTCAAAATTCTCCACCGGGTTTTCCGTTCCCACAATTTCATCCTGCGCGATGTACACCAGCGACGAGCGGTCGGTAATCCCCGGGCGCACCCACAGGATGCACTCCTGCTCCTTTGTGTACTGCGTGGTATACAAAAGCAGCTCCGGACGAGGGCCAACAAAGGACATGTCCCCCTTGAGGATGTTAAACAGCTGCGGCAGTTCATCCAGCTTCAGGCGGCGCATAATCTTCCCGGCGCGTGTCACCCGGCTGTCGTTCAGCGCCGTGCATCCGCCCGTTTTGTCCGCGCCCACCACCATGGAGCGGAACTTGTAGATATAAAACGGCTGATTGTGGTAGCCGCCGCGAACCGCCTTGTACAGCACCGGCCCCGGACTGTCCAGCTTGACCCAGATGGCCAGCGGCAGCATCAGGATGCACCCGGGAATCAGCAGCACCAGCGCCAGCAGGAAGTCAATCACGCGCTTAACCACATGGCTGTAGAAAGGATGCGAAAGCGCCCCATCCCAGCGCGGCATAGAAGGCAAAGGCTGCCTGGACATCGAAAATTCCTCCTTGCAGGGTAAACTGATCTGCCTTTAATCGCGATGAAGCTGATGCAGCAGCTCATAGACCTGCTCCAGCTCGTCCGCCGAATAGTATTGCAGCGTAATCTTGCCCTTTTTCTGATTTCCCGTGATGGTCGCCTTCACGCCGAATGTCTCGCGGCAGAAGCTTTCCAGCTCCGTCAATTCTGCGGACAGGGTATGCTTTTTCGGCGGCGGAACGGGGATTTTTGGTTTTTTCAGCAGTGTCGCGGCGTTTTCCAGTTCTCGCACGGTCATGCCGTTGGTCACAACCTGCCGGGCGAGGGTCAGCTTCATGTCGTCCTCGGCCACGCCAGCCAACACCTTGGCGTGCCCGGCGCTGAGCGTCCCCTGCCGCACCATCGCCATGATTTCCTCCGGCAGCGTCAGCAGGCGCAACAGATTGGCCACCGCCGGGCGGCTTTTGCACAGCCGCTCCGCCACGGTCTCCTGCGTGTAGCCGCATTGCTTCATCAGCGCCTGAATGCCCTGCGCCGCCTCAATGGGATTGAGATCCTCGCGCTGTAAATTTTCAATCAGCGCAATCTCCATCTGCTGCGCCGCATCCAACTCCCGAATGATGCAGGGAACGTGATCCAGCCCGGCCATTCTCGCCGCACGCCAGCGCCGTTCGCCAGCCACGATGCGGTAGCGTCCGCCGTTCATCGGTACGACCAGAATCGGCTGCAAAACCCCCTGCTCCCGGATCGACTGCGCCAGCTGCGCAATACTCTCCTCTGAAAAAATCCGACGCGGCTGATCCGGATTCGGGTCAATATCGCCAATGGCAATTTCCTGTCCGCCGCCTGTGGACATCAGGTCTTCTTCCGGCAGCAGCACATCCAGGCCACGCGCCAGTCCGTGGGTCTTCTTGGGCATAACAAAATCGACTCCCTCTGCTTATTGCGATCGGATACCTGCGTCTTAACAGGTTTACAGCTTAAAATCCTTCGGCTTTTTGTGGTTGCGCTTGAGTACTTCCGTGGCCAGGTTGACATAGGCCACGCAACCGGCGCTGCGCTTGTCGTAGATATGAATCGGCTCGCCGTGGGAGGGCGCTTCCCCCAGGCGCACGCTGCGCGGAATGACCGTGGCGTACACCTGCTTTTTGAAGTGCTTCTTCACCTCATCCACCACCTGCAATCCCAGATTCGTGCGGCCATCAAGCATCGTCAGCAGCACGCCTTCAATTTCCAGATGGGGATTGATCGTCTTTTTCACCCGGGAAATGGTGTTCATCAGGCTGGCTACGCCTTCCAGCGCATAATACTCGCACTGGATCGGAATCAGCACACTGTCCGCTGCGCCAAGGGCATTGATGGTCAGCAGCCCCAGAGAGGGCGGACAGTCGATGAAAATAAAATCGTAATCATTCTGCACGGACTGTACCGCCGTTTTCAGGCGGTATTCGCGCCTGTCCACCTCCACCAGTTCCAGTTCCGCATTGGCCAGGCGCACGTCGCTGCCTGCAATCGCCAGATTCGTGAAGTCCGTCTTTTCCAGCACGTCGGACAGCTTCATCCGCCCCATCAACACTTCGTAGATGCTCTTGTCCTCCACCGCCATACCCAGCCCGGAGGTCGTGTTTCCCTGCGGATCCAGATCAATCATCAGCACGCGCTGACCCATTTCTCCCAGCAGCGCGGAGAGGTTGACCGCCGTGGTCGTTTTGCCCACGCCGCCCTTCTGGTTGATGATTGCAATAACCTTCGCCATTTTCTCACCTCATGTTGGAACAGGACACTTCCTTTTGTACCTGCTCCCCTGTTGATTGCATTGGTTCATTCATAATCAGCACGCATATCCGCCTTTCATTATACTGCTTCATCCGGAAAAAGTAAAGGCGGAAACCATGAATTACAAAAGGCGGTTGTCTTCCTCAAGCCGAATCACTGAGGACAGATTCCGGATAATCGCGCTGGCAATCCACGGCTTGTTCATCGTATACAGGTGGATATGTCCCACGCCGTTGGCCACCAGATCCACAATCTGCTCCGTCGCAAAGGCGATTCCAGCCTGTGTCATGGCCTGTGGATCCTGCGCAAAGCGATCGGCAATCGCCGCAAATCGGGGCGGCATGATGGAGCCGGAAAGTTTCACCACCCGGCTGACCTGCTTCGCATCGCAGATCGGCATGATGCCGGCACATACCGGCACCTGAATTCCGGCACGCTGCATCCGGTAGAGGAAGTTGTATAAAATCCCGTTGTCGAAAAACATCTGCGTCGTCAGGAAATCTACCCCGGCATCCACTTTCCGGCGCAGGTAGTCCAAATCCTTCTCGCGGCTTCCGCTTTCAGGATGTCCTTCCGGATAACAGGCCGCACCTACGCAGAATTGCCCCTGCGCATGGATGTACTCAATCAGTGCCGCCGCATAGGCAAAATCCCGGCACAGCTCGCCTTCCTTCGGCAGATCCCCACGCAGCGCCAGCACGTTGTGCATCCCGGCCGCTTTCATGTCCGCCAGCACATGCTGCACATGCTCGCGGCTGGACTGCACGCACGTCAGGTGACACAGCGGCGTAACCCCCGTTTCCGCCACCGCCTTCGCCACCGCAATGGTATGTCCCGGCGTGCTGCCTGCCGCACCGTAGGTCACAGACATAAAGGATGGATGCAACGCCGCGATTTCCTGCGCCACGGCAGAAGCCTGAGCAATGCCGTCAAAGCGTTTAGGCGGAAAGACCTCGCAGGATAATGTAACTTCGCGGCTCTTCAAAATATCGGCAATGCGCATGATGGATACGCTCCTTCTGCTGATTCGGTCTTCTGCTTCTTTCACGAAAAGAACAGCAGCCGATAATACGCCACTTTTCATAATACCGCAACGTTCGTGTTGTGTCAAGGAATCCTGCCTATTTTTTTGCCACATGGGCTTCTTCCTCTTGCAACTTGGCGCGAAACGTGGCATAATCAGGGTTGACAGAACGCTGTAGGAGGAGACTATCATGGCCACGTCATTATGGCTGCGAACCATCCGCCATCACCGAATTGACCGACAGACGGTAGAGCCCTGCACCCGTGACGATCCTCACGAGGCGCTGGAGGAAGCCTGTCGTCGGCTGGATATTGCCCGGCCACTCTGGCTGGATAAGAACCAGCGCGAATGGGACGATTTCGGACAGACCCGTTTTTTACCCGATGCGTTTCTGGAATCGGTGGATTTTGACCGCATGGAGATCGAGTATATTGATCCCGATGCGAAAAAGCGCCGTTCCACCGATCCGCGCAATGCGTTTTGAACCATCAATTAAACCGAACAGGAGGATTCATTGTCCATGTACGAAAAAGTTTTTGCTTACCTGGATGCCCATGCCGAGGCTTATGCACAGCAGCTTTCCCGTTGGGTCGAAGTGCCGTCCGTGAAGGACACCCCCACGCCCGGCGCTCCCTTTGGCGCAGAAGTTCGCCGCATGCTGGATATGGCCATCCGCGATGCCGAGGCCTTCGGCTATGTCGCCCGTGATTTTGATGGCTATGCCTGTGATTTCACCTTGCCCGGCGAATCCGAGGAGGCCATCGCCGTTCTGGGGCATCTGGACGTGGTGCCAGCCGGTGATAACTGGGCGACGCCGCCTTTCACCGCCACCCGTGACGGAGATCGCATTTACGCACGCGGCACCAGCGACGACAAAGGCCCGGCGCTGGCCGCGCTCTACGCGATGAACGCCATCAAGGCCGCTGGCATTCCGCTCAAAAAGTCCATTCGCATGATTCTGGGCTGCGACGAGGAATCCGGCTGGGAGGACATGGCTTATTACTGCACCCATGCGGACATGCCGGAAGTCGGCTTCTCCCCGGACGCTTCCTTCCCAATCATCAACACGGAAAAGGGCATGATTCACGGCTTCTTCACCGCACCGCTGGCCGACGACGGCTTGCAGGTTCTCAAGCTCTGGACAGGCGAGCGCGTCAACGTGATTCCCGGCGAATCCAAAGCACTCCTGTGCGGCGGTCAGGAACTGGCCGACCGCGTTGCCGCCTATGCAAAGAAAACGGCACTCCCCTACACGGCGGAAGTCACAGCGGAAGGCGTCTGGGTCACGGCGGAGGGCGTTCCCGGCCACAGCGCCTATCCCGAGGGCCGTCGCAACGCCATCGGCATGATGCTGCTGCTTCTGCGCGAGCTGGGCGTAACCGGTGCGCTGAAGACGCTGGCGGACGTTGTCGGGCTGGAACACGACGGCGCATCGCTGGGTTGCGCCTGTTCGGATGATATTTCCGGCGCACTGACCTGTAACATGGGCATTCTGCATGTGGAACACGGAAACGTGACGGCCTCGCTGGATCTGCGCTGCCCTGTGGAAGCGAATCTGGCCGATCTGGCCAACGCCATCCGTGCGCATCTGCCCGGTTTCTCCGTGGACAGCCTTGAAATCAAGGAACCGCATCACGTTCCGGCAGACAGCAAACTCGTCCGTTCTCTGCTGGATGCCTACACCGAGGTCACGGGTGAACCGGCTGCACCGCAGTCCACCGGCGGCGGCACTTACGCCAAGGTGCTGCGTCAGGGCGTGGCATACGGTGCGGCTTTCCCGGAGGACGAGGATCTGGCGCATCAGGCCAACGAGTACATCAGCATTCCGCAGATGGTCAAGGCCATGAAGATTTACGCCGCCGCCCTCATCAAGCTGGCTGCCGAATAATCCCTATCTCCTTTTCGCCATTCAAAGGCCGGACAGATTTTGCGCTGTCCGGCCTTTTGGTTATCCGTTTTTCTTCTGCCGAAGCACATCCTTCACGCCCCTGAACCCGTCAATCAGCAGCACCCGACACAGCGTCGCCAGCTTTTTGCGCAGCCGTCGGCAAGGCCCTCTTTCCGGCATCGGAATGAACGTCTCCGCCACCGCCACGGGGGCTTTTTCCTGCATTAGCGCATGCATGCGCAGCGTATCCAGCACAGCACGGAAATCTGCATTTTCTGGCGACGACTCCGCTTCCTTTTCCAGCGTCTGAAAAATCTGTGTCCATTTTTCCTGCTGGTCGATGCACAGGCGCTGCACGTTTTTCCGGGCTTCCGCGCCGAGCGCCTGTCTTCTGGCGCTGTCCAGCAGCAGATCCGCCGCCGCCTTTGCCAGCGCATCCACGTCGCCCATCGGCACGGCCACATGGCCGCCACCCTGCAAGATGGTCAGATACGGCATGTCATAGCACACGCAGGGAATTCCCCTCGCCTGGGCTTCTGCCATCGTCAAACTGAAGCCTTCATATTCGCTGGTACACAGATACAGATCCGCCTGTGCAAAATAGGGGGCAGTTTCCCGGTCAAAGCCCACATATTCCACCGCCGGGGACGTTTCCTGCGCCGCTTCCTGTTCAAATCCTGCACCCAGCATCACCAGCCGAACGTCCGGCACGCGTTCCGCAATCCATTTGGCAGCCGCCACCGCATCCTGTGGACGCTTTTCCGGCGAATTCCGCCCTGCCCAGAGCATGGTTCGCCCCTGCAAACGATTGGGAACAGTTTTCAGCGGATTCACTGTCAGCGGATTCGTTGTCTGGAATACCCGACGGGCGTATGGCCGCCAATAGCACGCATCCACCGCTGAAAGCGCCACCATACCATCCGCCAGCGCCGCCACATCCGGCATGCAGGCGCATCGGTCATGCATTTCCGGCTTGAGCAGCGTCATGGAAAACACGCTATGCGTATGAATCAGGCATTTCGCGCCGGACAGGCGAATAGCCAGCACATCGAAAAGCAGCATCGGGTCTGCCCAGGCATGGTCCACTACCAGATCCACCTGCGCCGCCACATCCGCCAGCGCCCGGACATGCGCCATTCGCTTTGACGGATCGAACGGATCAAACGGCGGAATCATCACGCGCCGGATGCTTTCCGGCAGCGGCTCATCCTCTTCCTGCGCCGCCTGTGAGGTAATCAGCGTCACTTCCAGACCCATTTCCGCCCAGATGCGCAAAAGCTGTGCCGTCACACGCTGCACACCGCCACCGCAGATGCTGTGATAATACGCCGCCACGCGCCGAATAGGATAATTTTCCGGTTCAGGCAGCTTCTGCGTGCGCAGCAGCTTCGCCCAGCGTGGCATCTGCATATGCTGACTGGCCGCCAGTGCCGCCGTCGCCGTGATTTCGCCAAACGCCTGACAGACCGCCTCCCACGCCAATGCATGATTTTGCAGCCCGGACAGCGCCGCCATGGCACGCTCATCCGGCGTATGTGCCGTTGTTCCGGCAATTTCCACCGTTCCGGGAACGCTGCGCAGCACTTCCGCCAGTAGCTCCTTCGGGAGAAACCGCTTCGTCTCCCCCATTCCGTTCAGCTCGGATAAATTCATCGTCAGCAGCGTTTTATCTCCAACTTCTTCGCCGCCCTGACCCACCACGACGTGTTGGAGCTGTGCTGCTTCGCCCGGACGCAACACCCAGCGAGGCGCAACGGCCAATACTTCATCCGTCCAGGCCGCTTGACCGCTGCTTTGTGCCGCCTGTTCCAGCATGGCCACCCAATGCGCCGGACAAAGGCCATTGATGACCTCCGCATGGCGTACATACAGCCTTTTCAGCGCCGGAAGCAGCTTTTCCGGCTGCACGGACAGGCTGTCCGGTTGCACATACACATCCACCAGCGCCGCATCGTCACCCCAGACGGTGTACCCCCCGGCAATTTCCAGCATCAGCGCCCAGTCCTGAAGCCTTGGCATCGCTTCATCAAACGGAACGGCGCGGAAAACCGCCGCTTTGCCGAAAACGCACTGCGTGCTGGCCAGATTGTCCCACAGCAGCCGCTGCCGCGAAATCGGCGCTTCCGGCATTTTTTCCGGCACATGCATCGGGGCGCTCTGGCCGCTGATGCGGTTCATGGCGCAAAGCACCACGTCTGCCTGCCTGTCGCGCAGGAATTTCAGCTGCTTTTCCAGCTTGTCCGGATGGAACACATCGTCGCTGTCCTGAAAGGCAATCCATTCGCCCTGCGCCGCTGCCACGCCGACGTTTCGCGCGTGGCACGCCCCGGAGCGCCGGGGCAGGGAGATGATGTGCAGCCGCTTATCCGAAACGGTATACAGCTTTTCCAGCGTCCCGTCCGTGGACGCATCATCCACCACGATGCATTCCAGCGCCTTTTCCGTCTGTTGCAGCACGCTCTCCACCGCACGGAGAATTGTCCCTTCCCGGTTGTAGACCGGCAGAATCACGGAAATCATGCGCATTCATCTCCCTTCCACTTCAATGGGTTACGCTTCCCAGACGCCCGGCAGCGTTTCGATAAACGTCGCCAGTTCCTTCGCCATCACCGCCGCTTCGCTGCCACGAATATGCCCCGGCGTGCCGCAACCGTTCTGGCTATAGAGGAAGTGATGGATTTTCGCATCCTCCTGCCGCAGCGTCTCGCACACGCGGTCAATCGCCCTGTCCCAGGCCGCATCGTGTCCCAGAATGGTTGTCGTCAGCACGATGTGTGCCTTGGGATATTTTCCGCGAATCTGGCGAATCCACCCGGCGTAGGCCTCGCGCCAGTGGTCAGCTTCCGTGCTGTTCTCGTCTTCCGCCATGATATTAACCGGGTTCGCATCATTCTGCCCAATCGCCACCACCACCACATGCGGCGTGAAGCGACTGAAATCCCAGTCCGTCTTCTCCCCGAAGGGCGGATAGTAGTTGATCTTGTCCCAGCTGGACAGCATGCCAATATAATCAGGGCCGTAGAAATAGCCCGTACCATCCAGCAGCGCCATGCCGCCGGTGGCGATGTCGTGCAGCTCCGCCCCCAGCAGACGCGCCGTCTGCCACGAATAGCTCAAATAACCGTTGCTGTAGCGGCCATCATGCCCTTCCGGATCCGTCTGCCCACAGGCGAATTCCGCCTCCGACACTTCCCCGGCGGACACGCTGTCCCCGTACACCTCCATCCGGCGTGCCGGACGCGGCGGCAGTGGCAGCAGCTGCGCATCTTCCGCCACCGCAAAGCCCTGCAACACAAACGCATGACAACAGTCCTGCCGTTTGAACAGCAGCACGTCGTTCTCCTCCTGCGTCATGTAGGCGGAGAGATCCAGCACCTGCTCACCATCTTCCAGCAGCAGCGCCACTTCCTGCCCGTTGATGATTGCCCCCAGCCGATTTTCGTAAAAAGAATGAATGTTGCGCAGGAACACGCGCAGCGTCCTGCCCGTCACGCGCAACGCCGCCTGCGAGCAGACGTAAATGAAAAACGGCTCATCCGGATTCGTATCATCAATGCGCCCGGTGTAGCGAATCAGCGGTTCACTCGGGCGAATCAGGCGTTCTCCTGCATGCAGCTCCATCATTCTTCCGCCTCCTGCCACACATTCGGAATCTTCTCGATGTACGCCGCCAGCTCTTTGGCCATCACGGCGGCTTCCGTAGCGCGCACATGCCCCGGCGTTCCCACGCCGTTCAGGCTGTAGATGAAATGGTGCACGCGCGCATCCTTTTGCGCCAGTTCCTGATAGACTTCCTCAATCGCATCATCCCATTCCGGGCTGTGACACATGATTGTTGTTGTCAGCAGGATATGCGCCTTCGGGTACTTTTCGCGGATGCTTTCCACCCAGCCGCGATAATCTTCGCGCCACTTCTGCGCCTGTGCTCCCTGATAATCCTCATGCATGAAGTTCGTCTTGGCCGCATCGTTCTGGCCAATGGCCAGCACCACCACCTGCGGCGTGAAGCGGCTGAAATCCCAGTCCTTCGTGTCCCCAAAGAAGGGGTTGTAGGCCAGCTTATCCCAGCAGGACAGCATGCCCGTGTCAAAGAAATAGCCGTTGTCGTCCTGAAGCGAAATACCACCCTGCGCAATGTCGCTGATTTCCGCATCCAGCAGACGCGCCGTCTGCCACGCATAGCTGTGCCAGACGTTGTTGAACCGTGCGTTGTGGTTCTCCGGGTCGAGCGTTCCGGCGTATTCCACCGCTTCCGTTACTTCCCCGGCGGACACACTGTCGCCGTAGAACTCAATGCGGCGCGTCGAGCGTTCCGGCGGCGGAAGCAGTTCTGCCGCTTCGTCCACCAGCAGGGCATGCAGCGTCAGTTTGCAGCAGCTGTCCTGCCGCTTGAAGAGCATTACTTCGTTCACGCCGTCCGCCAAATGGTCGGAAAGGTCGATGTCACACACCTTGTCCCAGTCCAGCAGCACGCCAAACTGTTCCCCGTTGATGACCACACCCAGCCGGTTTTCCCACAGGTGATGGGTATTCGTCAGCACGACGCGCAGGTGCTTTCCCGTCATGCGGAAGCGCACATAGGATGCCGTGAACAGGAATACAGGGTTCTTTTTGTCCTCAAAATCCACGCGCCCGGCGTATTGCAGGTGCGCATCATCCGGGCTGATG
>CAZGKQ010000004.1:9967-13121 GCA_964526125.1 uncultured Faecalibacterium sp. | reverse complement strand
AGCTGGAGCAGCGGCAGTTCAGCGCCTTCGCCCAGGTTGTTGTAGTTGTCCAGAATCTGATGAGCACCCATTTCCATCATGATGCTGAAGTTGTAGTCCTGCAGGTCGATGTCACGGGCGGTCACGCCGTACCACCAGGACAGGGCTTCAGGATCGTCGCGGATAGCCAGCGCAGCTTCGCCGCCATCTTCGCTTTCCGGATCGTAGCCGTACCAGTTCAGGTAGTCATACAGCACATTGTAGACCAGTTCCGGATTTTCCACGCCAACCGGGATGACGTAGCAGCTGTTTGCAGTAACCTTCTGGGCATTGGTTTCCGCATTGCCGGAGGGGCCAGTGGGCCACGGAATGAAGATCATGTCGAAGTCCAGCGGCACAGACTCGGTGTCGTTGAAGGCATAGTCCTTGTTGGAGTCCATGATCCAGGCAGCGATGGGCGTGAAGGCCACCTTGCCGTCACGATACAGCCAGCGGCAGACGTCCCAGCCATTCTCTTCGGGGATCGGATACATCACATGATCAACCAGGTTCAGATCCTGGATGAACTGCAGCACTTCCGCCACTTCGGGAGAAGTCAGGTTCTCGGTCGCCGTCGCAGCCACGTTGGTGCCGTTGGACAGCACAAACTGCATGAAGTAGTCTCCCGGCCAGCCGCCGAAACCGTAAACGTCGGTGGAGCCGTCGCCGTCGGTATCCTGGGTCAGCGCGATGCAGTACTCACGGAACTTTTCCCAGGTCCATTCGCCGCGTTCCACCAGATCACGGGGATCTTCCAGGTTCGCGTCTTCGATCATCTGCAGGTTGAAAGCCAGCGGCATGGTGGAACCAACCATGTTCTCCGCGCTGTTGGCGCACAGCAGAGACACAGCGCCGCTGCCGGTGTCGATATAAGACACAGCCGGGTCAGTGCCCATGATCACCGCATTGTCGGAGGGCAGCACATCGCGCAGATCCATCGCGTAGCCATTGGCCACAGCCGGAGCGGCAATGCCCAGATCCAGCATGTAGATGTCCACGTCAGGCGTGCCAGCCAGCACAGAGGTGTTGATGGACTCCTTCGCGCCCGCATAGGTCAGGTTGATGCACTCAATGCGCACGCCCCACTTTTCTTCCACGCGCTTGGTGTTGGCCAGCATCATTTCGTCAGCCAGCGTGCCGGTCCAGTTGGGGATGTCGCTGATCTCCGGATGGAGAGAGTCCCAGTAGATGTCCCAGGTCGTGCCGATGTAAATCGTGCGCACTTCGTCTTCCGCACTGGCGGTGAAGGTAGCCATGCTCAGCACCATCATCATCGCCAGCAGGAGAGCCACAAACTTTTTCATAGTGTTCTTACCTCCTTGGTTTTGTTGGTTTTTGTATCAACTGATTCCGGCAGGACGGAGGGATGTGCACCTTGTCTCCCCTGCGCACATCCACTCCGCCTTGACCGGAACAAATTCTGATGAAAGTTACTGAATTACTGAGCCTGACCCACGCTCACCGAATAGACCTTCCATGCGCTGTCGGATTCGAACTGCATCATGGCGCCCCAGGTGGACTTGTCTTCGCCGCAGACAGCAGCGATCTGCTCATAGGTGATCTGTGCCATGGAGCCATCGGTCGGTGCCGTCTGCTGCTCTACGCGCATCCAGCCAGCCTCTGCCCACGGCATCACGATCCAGATGTTGCCCGATTCGGACTCATAGGAGATGTTCACCACAGAGCCGGGAACCAGCGCATCCAGAATTTCCTGCGTCATTTCCAGACCATTCTGGCTCCAGGCGCCGCCTTCGCAGGAGATGCCTTCGAAGTTCACGTTGTTCTTGGAAGCCTTCAGGTAAGCCGTCTTCACCACGTTCACGGAGTAGACCTTCCACGCGGTCTGCGCTTCGCACTGCATGCGAGCACCCCAGCCAGCCTTGTCTTCGCCACAGGCTTCGACAATCTGCTCATAGGTAATGTAGGCCTTGCCGTCAACGATGTTCGCAGCACCCTGCGCCACACGCATCCAGCCAGCGGTGGAGTCGGGCATGACGATCCACATGGTGTTGTCTTCGGATTCGAAGGAGATTTCGACCGCCGTGCCGGGCTGGAGGGCATCCAGCACTTCCTGCGGCATTTCAAAACCATCCTGACCCCAGCCACTGCCTTCGCAGCTGAAGCCATCGAACGCAGCCACAGTCTGAGAGACCATGCGATCAGCCTTCTGGCCGACCTTCACGGAGTAGACCTTCCACGCGGTCTGAGATTCAAACTGCATCATCGCGCCCCAGGTGGACTTATCTTCGCCGCACACCGCCGCAATCTGCTCGTAGGTGATCTGGCAGGTATCCTTCGCGTTGTTGAAGGTCGCTTCGCCTTGCGCCACGCGAGACCAGCCCGCTTCGGCCCACGGCATGACGATCCACAGCGTGCCGTCTTCGGATTCGTAGGAGATTTCAACCACAGAACCCGGCACCAGCGCGTCGATGATTTCCTGCGTCATTTCCAGACCGTTCTGACCCCAGCCGCTGCCTTCGCAGGAAATGCCATCAAAGTTCACAGCGTTCTTCACGTCGGACAGGTAGGAGCGATCCACCTTGCTCTGAGCGACCCAGACAGCGCTGGTATCCACAGGCAGGACATTGCCTTCCGCGTCGAAGAACTGAATGTTGGACAGATAGAAATCACGGGGCGCTTCGCCATCAAACAGACCGGAGCCAGTGAAGTTGTCCACTTCCTTGCTGATCTGCATGCTGTCGCCACGGCCAGCCACGAGCGCGCCTTCCGGCACTTCGATCACAGCCGTCTTCGGATTCTTGCGAGCCAGATACACGGACCAGTCGCCGCTCTGCTTGCTGCCGTCTTCGCCGTTGATCATGTAGAGCTTACCGGACTGCGCGTAGAACTTGCCGTCCGTGCCTTCCTCAACGCCCACGTCGAAGGTGATCTTGCGCACCTTGGACAGGTTCTCACCCAGCATGCCTTCGATATTGAAGGACACATAGGGAACCAGACCAGCCTTCACCGGGCTGACGCACAGCGCCTTGCCGCCATTGAAATCAATGACAGACAGCTCGCTGGCATCCGCATTGCCATAGCTGGTATCCAGACCCAGGAAAGGATACAGGCCGTCATTGAAATCGACCACGCTGCTGATGGTGCCTTCCACAGGCTCAGCCACGGGAGAAGCCAC
>CAZGKQ010000004.1:0-9867 GCA_964526125.1 uncultured Faecalibacterium sp. | reverse complement strand
AGCCACGGGAGAAGCCACCGGAGACGTTACCGTTCCCTCAGCCATCGCGCCGGTCGTTGCCAGCAGACCTGCAACCAGCAGAATAGAAACAACTTTCTTCACTTGGATAACCTCCTTATTTTCCCCTTTCCCGGGGAAGTTGATCCTGTGCATGGGAACTACTGCACCCATACCCTTGCGGCATGGTACGCGAGCGGACGTGGCTCTGTGCGCACCCGTCACTCCCGGTAGGTTCTGTGCCAGATAGCCCATTTCCGTTCTTTCTTATCATAGCACAAATCCATGTTGTTAGTCAACATGTAAAGTGCCGCTTTCTGCACATTTTCCGTACTTTTTTTCGCAGAAAATGTTTTCGAGGGATTCTTTCTGCCCATAATGCACAGTTACAGGGCAGTTTGGATGCTGTTAAGCTGCATTCTCCTTCACAGGGAAAGAAAATGCAGCTTTTCAGACGCTTTGCGTAAGTTAACAACGTATCTCCGTTACTTTTGTCGTTAACCTACGATACCCGAGCGTTCCACGCCCTCAATGAAGCGGCGTTGCAGCAGCAGATACATCAGCAGCAGCGGCAGAATCGTCAGCACCACGCCAGCGTTGACGTACAGGCGCTGAATGCGGACGTTCATGACCTTCAGGTTGGCCGCGACGTTGTTCTGCAGCGACGCAAGGCGCTTGGACAGCAGCAGTTCCGTCGGAATGCGGAAGAGCTGGCTGTAGAACGAGTCCGTATACTGCCACACCAGTGAGAACACCGTGACCGTAATGACGGCCGGCACGGCGTTGACCAGCATGATGCGGAAATAGGTGTACCACGTTCCGGCACCATCAACAAACGCCGCTTCTTCAATCTCCTTGGGCAGACCGCGGAAGAACTGGTTGAAGATGTAGATGAACAGACCTGCGCGAAGACCTGTGCCGAACAGGGTCAGGATGTACATCGGCGTGGGCGAACTCATCAGACCCATGCTGCGGAAGGTCATGTACTGCGGCAGCATGATGGTGTGGTTCGGAATGACGATCATGACCACCACGCAGCCGAACAGCAGCTTTTTGAACGGGAATTCAAACCGCGCAAAGCCGTATCCGACCATCGAGCAGATCAGCACCTGAATCACCGTCAGGGCGATAGTGTACACCAGCGTATTGCCCAGCGTTTTGAAGTAGTCCAACTGTTGCATGGCCGTGGTATAGCGCTCCAGCGTCCCCTGAATCGGGATGACGTACACCATGGGATTTGCCGAGTCCGAGTCGGTAAAGAAGGACTGGCTGACAATGCCGATCACAGGCGACAGGATCACATAGGAAATGCCGACGATCAGAATGATTTGCAGCAGCGTCATGAGGAAGTTCTTTCCCTTTTTCACCACGCCGCCCTTTGCATCCTCATAGCGAGGAGAATTGCGAAATGCGCGCCATTTTTCCATTGCTTTTCACTCTCCTTCGCCTTAATTGTAGTAGAAGGTGCGCTTGCTGATGAAGTACACCACCAGCGCCAGCAGCGTGCAGGTAATGAGCGTGGAGATGATGCTGAACGCCGAGGAGAGGCCGTAGTTGCTCTCCGTGAAGGCCGTGTTGTACGCCAGCGTCACCACGTCGGACTTGCTGAAGGCATCGACGATGGTATAAATCGTGTTGGTGATGATATGCGGCATCACCATCGGGAAGGTCACCTTCCAGAACGTTTCGTAGCCCGTCGCGCCCTCAATCTTTGCCACCTCGTAGAGCGAGGAGGGAATGGATTGCAGCGCCGCGATGAACAGCACGATCTGCACGCCGGAAGACTGGATAATATCGCTGATGCGGCTGACCGCGCCCACGACGTAATCCAGCACCGCGTCCGGCAGCGCCAGTTCACCAAACAGCTCGATGAAATAGCTCATGTTGACCGCCGAAGAGCTGCTGGCCGCCGCCGCCATGTCCGCGCTGGTGCTGTTCAGGCCACCGGCCATCATCTGCGCCGCCAGAGACAGCGCGTTGCTGACCGCGTCCGCGTTAAGCAGCACCGGCAGGAAAAAGATTGCACGCACCAGACCACGGCACTTCATCTTCCGGTTCAGCATCATCGCCACGAACAGGGAGAAGAAGATGATCAGCGGCACGTCGATGACCATGTTACCGATGGAGGTCGTCAGCGTCTGCTTGAAGCTGGCATGAGAGAAAAACGCCTCGTAGTAGTTCTTCAGTCCCACGAATTCCAGCTTGTAGCCGCCCGTATTCAGCACGGTCATGGAGCTAAGGGAGAATTCCACCGTCATGTACAGGCTGCGCACATAGAACAGCATGAAGCCCAACAGCCACGGCAGGACGAAAAGGTAGCCGTTAATGGCCCGTTTTCCCGCCATTGAGATATGCGGTTTTTTCATTCCTTCGCACCTCCTGCCAGCAGGTATGCACAGGCCGGAATCATCAAGCCGTCCGCCTGAGCAGCCTCGCTGCTGTAATTGATGTAAATCACAACGCCATTGGAGTAAGTCACGCGCACCAGCGTATCAGAGAGTCTGTCATGCTGAATCATCTGCGCGTTGCTGACGGAGGACAGCGCCCCGTTCAGGTACTGGTAGTCATCCGCCGCCTCGTCGATCCAGTTGTCCACCGTCGTGGCGTACAGGCGGTTCAGCGCCGTGTACTTCATTTCGGAGGCCTCGCTGTCCGTGAAGGTGTAGCGCGGTGACATGCCGTATTCCACCATCTTGAGCAGGTTTTCCTGTTCGTCACTGCTGACCACGGTGTTCATCGCCTGTCCGGCGTAATCCACACAGCCATGCAGAATCATCTCGTAGAGCGGAATCGTTTCGTCCACGATGACGTATTCCGTCGAGGTGGCAGGTGCGTCAATGATGTGCTTGGCACCCTTGAAGGCATACACATTGGCCGCGGAAACCATCACGTTCTTGCCGCTCTGCGCAATTTTGTCCAGCTCCGCCTTGACGACCATCAGCGCCTGCTCGCGGTTGACGACCTCCGTGCGGCGTTTGTCCGCATGCAGCTCATTGCCCAGGTCGCGCAGCGAGATGCCGGAAACAGCCAGATTCTCCGTCGCGTCCAGGAAATGCGTCACATAGTAGTCCAGGTACTTGGGCGAAAGCAGGTTGTAGACGTTCTCCGTATACCCCAGAGACGAAGTGAGGCGCAGATTGGCCGGATTCAGCACACCGTAGCTGGCCGCATAACCGGCGCCATAGTAACGGGAAGTTTCCTGCGCCACGTTATAGCGCTTGGAGATCTCCGTCACCTTCTGGAAGGCGACATCCGCATACAGCTCGCCGCCCAGACGCGCCATCGCGCTGTTCAGGTTTTCCAGTCGTTCCTGACCGCCCAGCTGCCGCAGGACGGACACCTTGTTCACCACATCGTGGTAGTAGCCGCCGTTCATCCATCCCTGGAAGTTCATCACCTGGTGCTTGATGCCGGCCTTGTTGAGGCGCTGTGCAATATCCTCTGCCTCGTCAAAGGTCGTCATGGTGTTGATGCGCAGATACTGGATGCCCAGGAAGTGGGTCGTTTCCTTCACGCCACCGATGATGTCGTAGTAGAAGGGAATGTCGCCGCCCTCTTCCTTGGCCGTCAGCACGCCTTCATCCATCAGGCGCTGACGGTAGTAATTCGCCAGGCCGCTGTATCCCTGATTTTCCTCTGTCAGCAGGGTGTAACGGACGGTCAGGTCTTCGGCGTAGTAATTATCCTCGACAATGGGCATGTCGGCATTTTCACCGGCACCAAAGAGGGACAGCTGCTCCGCGCCGCGGAGGGTGAAGCTGGCATAGGCATTGTTGTAAGAATTATTGCGCCCCGAAATGTCCGCGCTGATGCTCGCCAGCGACGAACCTTTTTCGATGGTCGCCAGCACACCGGTTTTCTCGCGCATGATGCCCCACAGCGGCAGTCGCACGCTTTGCAGCGTCTGCGTGCGCGTGTAGGTATCATCCAGCTTGTCCATTTCGTAGACATACTGGCTGTAAATCGGCGCTGTCGTCTTGCCGTTGTTGAAGCGAATCAGGCTGCCGGAGCCATTCGGCACAACGATGTAGCCCGTTTCTTCATCTCCGGCTGCCGCCATGTAGGACAGCAGCTGAATGCGGTAGACCATGCCGCCGCCGCGCTCCTGAATGGAGCCTGCCGGGATGGTGGCTTCCACATAGTCTTCACCCAGCTTCCATTCCAGCACAACGGTGAAGCCCAGCACTTCCGCCATTTCGCGACCAGCGTGCTCCAGCATTTCGATGTACTCCGCCTTCGTCACGCCCAGTTCCGTGAAGGACTTGGACAGACGGGCGATTTCACGGGTACGTCCCTCACCCAGCTCGGAGATGTAGTAGCCATCCTCGCGCTGCTCGTAGACGATCCCGGCGGATTTCTGCGCCTGCGCGTCCAGCTGTTCATACAGTTCGTTGTAGCGCTCCTCCGGCAGGTAGTAGGGGACGAGGTACTGAATCGCGTCCACGCCCACATCGTAGGTGAAGGCCACACCGCCGTCGATGGCCGCCGCCGTCACGTTGCCCAGCGCCACGCTCATGGAGTAGCTGTCGTAGGTGCTGGTGGTCAGACCGGCGTTGTAGTAATCCAGCAGGAACTGACTTTTGAGGTAGTTCTTGTTGGCCTTGTTGGCCGTCTTGTCGTCGTCCGCATTCACCGGGTTGGAGTAGATGGTTTCGCCGGTGCGCTTGTCGTAGACGGCAACGATCGCCGTTTCCGTGTCCGCATAGAGCTTCAGATTGTCATTCTCGGCATAGAGCTGGAACGGCGCATCCAGATTCGGCGTTTCATCCGCAAGCGCCGTCAGTTCCGTCTGCGCAGACGCTCCGTCCGGCGCAATCAGGAAATCTTTGTAGTTCTTGCGGAATTCAAAGCGGAGGAAATACCATGCCACCACGGCAATGGCCGCGACCAGCACCACGCCCAGCACAATCCAGAGCGTGCGCCGCGTTTTTCCCTGCGCATTTGCGGGTGTCTGCCTGATTTTCGTATTCTCGCTCATCTTTCATCCCCCCGCTTACATTCTGAAGATCAGCTCGGTGTAGATGCTCTTGATGAAAGCAACCACCTGACCGATAAAGTTCGCGACCAGCATCACCAGGAAGATGATGATGAACACCGCAATCAGCGTCAGCAGAAGCGTCAGCAGCGTCTTGCCCAGCGTGTAGTTATGCACCTGCATGATGCCGGTGAGCATCATAATCAGCGTATACGCCGTACCGATAAAGATGATGATGCTGTAGAAGGCTTCTTCCTTCTCCGCCACGAACTGGCTGACCACGGTCGCCACGATGTAGCAGATAATCATCGGCAGCAGGGAATATCCTATCGCAATGGCAATATCCTTCAGGCGGCCTTCGCCGTCCATCAGGCATGTCACCGACCAGTTGCCCACGCACAGCAGCAGATACAGCAGCACCACCGCCGCCATTTCCGCCAGCAGATTGACCGAGCGTGCATTCACATTGTTCACCACGAAACCGGCCAGCAGTCGGTTACAGGTGAAGCACAGGGAGAAAAGGAGCACCATCAGGATCGCCAGAACCACGCTGCCCTTTTCTCCATGGCGGATCCAGTAGAATCCGTCCGACGGATGGGATACAGTATAAAACAGCTGATGCCATTTTTCCTTTCTGAACAGGTCTTTCATCCCTTATGCCCTCCTTTCATGACGTTTCGCCAGGCGCGGACGAATCACTTTTGTGACCACCAGAATCGCCACAACCAGCACGATCACGCCTGTAAGAATGTAGTTGATGTTGTTCTTGAGCACCTCATTGCGATAGCGCTTGAAGGCCACGGAGTAGTAGGATCGGTTCATGCCGCGCTTCAGGTATTCCATCGCCAGCTTGTTTTCACCGGCGGACAGATACGCCTTGCCGATACCGGTGTTGGCCAGCTCGTTGTTCTCGTCCAGGCGGAGAACCTCCTGCCAGAGTGCCACGGCCTGCGTTTCATCGCCGTCGTAGCGCAGCCCGACCGCCTCGTTGATCAGGCGACCATACTCCGTTTCTCCGAAGACGACGATCGCGCCCTGCTTGGAATCCAGCGCCAGCATTTTGTTGCCCGCGCTTTCGATGGCCACCGGCACTTCCATCGTACCGGCCTGCGTTCCCAGACCGCCGAAGATGTAAAGCAGGTTGCCCTCATGGTCGTAGGTGATGATGCGTCCACGCTTGGAGTCCAGCAGCGAGTAGATGCCCTTGCCGCGGTAAACCACGTCCACAACGGTGCTGGGACCAGCATAGAGGGACGTACCCTCCATCCAGATGTCGCCGCCCAGATTCTCGGATTCGCCCATGCGGATGACGTCCTCGCCCTTGGGATTCAGGCGACGAACCGCCTGCTGACCGGCGGTATCCTTGTTGGAGGCGTACACGAAGCCGTCGTCGTCAATGTCGATGCCGGTAAATTCCGTCGGGATGAAGAGCTGCTGCTTGGAGCGCTCCTCCTTGGTCGCCAGCTTGCGCCAGAACTTTTCCCATGCCGTAATTTCAACCGAGATCGTGCCGTAGAAACCGGTGAAGTCGCCATTCGTTTCAAAGACCATAATGCCTTCAAACATGTTCTGCGCAATGCAATACACACGACCGGCATAGTCCACGGAAACCTTCAGGGGCGTAAAGAGGAAGTTGTCGTCCAGCACCTCGCTGTCCGGGTTGACTGCGGCGCGCGCCACGTTGTTGTCTGCGTCCAGCACAGTCAGCATGTCGTTGCTGTCAGCAATGCACAGCTGGCTGGCACTGTTGAGCGCCACACCCTCCACGCCGCCAATCAGCGCAAAGTCCGCATAGCCGCTGCCCGTGTCCACGCCCAGAATGCGGTTGGTCACGTTGCCGTTGCGGTCAAGCACTTCCACACAGTTGTTCTGCGCCGTGTGCAGCACCTTCCAGTCATCGTCCAGTACCAGCACGCGACCATTGCTTTCCTTAATGGTCAGGCAGTTTTCGCCCCCCCAGGAGGTGATTGTCGTCGCCGTCACGTTTTCCAGGCGCTCCTGCTGCTTGCCGTTTGTCACCGTCGTCACGCAGGATACCGCGTCGCTGGTCGTGTCAAGCACCAGCAGGCTGTCATTTTCCACCGTTCCCAGCAGCTTGCCGGTCGTCTTCATGATGTTGATTTCGCCGTTGCTTTCGCCCACAATCAGGTAATCATGCGTCAGCTCGATGCCCTGAATGTTCTGGAAAGCCGTCTCTTCGCCATCCTCCGTTTCGACCGCTGCGGCCATGCCTGTCATCCGGGTCAGGGTGCCATCCGCATCCGTCCTGAGGATGCAGTTGCTCTGAATTTCCCGAACGGTATCGCCCATCCGGGTCAGCTCGACAATGTGGTTATCCGCATCGCGGATGAACAGCCCCTCTTCCACCACGGCGAATTCCGTAATGTTGCCAAAGGAGGACAGCACCCCGGCGGAATTCTTATAGTTGGCGATGGTCGTGACCATGTTGCCCTTCTGATCCAGCACCACCACGGTTTTCGCGCTGATGCAGTACAGATTGTCTGCCTCGTCCAGCGCCAGACCGATAATGCCGGACAGGCTGGTAATGTTCTGATTGCCCTTGATGAGGCGACCAATCAGGATGAAGAGATCCAGATTCGTCGTCGCGTCATACTTCGCGTAGGTAAAGGTCGTACCGTCCGTGGCAGTTCGGGTGATGGACTTTCCATTCTCCGCGATGGTATAGGTTGCACCATTTCCATCCGTCACGGTCTTGTCCAGCGGCAGCAGCGCATTTTCATACGCGCTGACCTGATAGGTCACGCCGTTTTCGTCAGCCAGCACCGTGCTGCTGTCCGCCGTGAAGTGTTCGGTGCGGTAGATGATGCCGTCCGCTTCCGTCTCCTGCGAAAGGTCGCCCATGCCTTCCACATGGGTGCCCACCGCGTAGGATACGCCGCCGGTCGCCTTGACGCTCTGTGCCATCTGAGGAATTTCCAGAATGCGATCCAGCGTGCCATCCGCCGTCAGCACGACGACGCGGCGGTTCAGGCTGTCCGCGATGTACACGCCACCCTCGCTGCTGACTGCAACACCCGTGGGGGTCTGGAAGGTATCGGACACACCGTGGTTTTCAAAGCCACTGATGATGCGCAGCACCTGCGTCATGTCGCTGTTGAATACCACAATGCGGTTGTTGCCGCTGTCGGCCAGATAGATTGTGCCGTCCGGAGCCACGCAGATGTCCTGCGGATTCTTGAACGCGCCGATGCTTTTTCCCTCATATTGCAGCCCTTCGCCCGTGATCGAGCCATTGGGGACATAGGCCGCCGGTGTGTAAACCAGATTATCCCAGTAGTCGTAGTTGTAGGTCGTATAGGGCAATTCCGTGTCCGCCCGGGCAAAGGAAGCGCTGGAGGAGAAGGCCACCAGCACGGCCAACGCCGTCAGGAGGAGCTGCTTCAGTTTTTTCATGCTTTTTTCCTCCTTTTAATCCTTCATGCCCGAGGTGGTCATGGTTTCCAGAATGCTGCTCTGGCACAGCAGGAAGAACAGCACCGGCACCGCCATGATGATGAACGTCACCGCCGCCGCCGCACCGGCACGGGATACGCCACCGGCCGTAATCTGCTGCAAAGCGTACTGCATGGGCTTGAGCTGCTCATCACGCAGGAAGAGCGAGCCGGTATTGCCCCACATCTGCTGGAACTGGAAGATAGCCAGGGTCAGCCAGGCCGGCTTGACGTTGGGCATCACGATTTTCCAGAAGATCTGCCATTCGTTCGCGCCCTGGATTCGTGCCGATTCCATCAGAGAATCCGGCAGCTGCTCCATGAACTGCTTCATCAGGTACAGACCCATGCCGAAGCTGAACGCAGGCAGGATCAGTGCCAGATAGGTGTTGTTAATACCCAGCCAGGAGATGATGGCGTACTGCGGAATCTGTGTGACCGTCCAGGAGAACATCATCGACAGCACGACCATGCCAAACAGCAGGTCTTTGCCGGGGAATTTGTCCTTCGCCAGCGGATACGCCGCCCAGGAGGCCACGATGACGTGACCCACCATGCCCGTCAGGGTGATGATAACCGTATTCATGATGTACCGGCTGAAGGGTACCCAGGAATCGTTCATCAGGATAAACAGGTCGGTGAAGTTGCGCAGATTCGGGTTGCGCACAAAGATTTTCGGGGGATACTGGTACAGTTCGTCCAGCGGCTTCAGGGCGTTGTTGATAATCATCACCAGCGGCAGCGCCATGAAGATACCGCAGATAAACATCAGCGTGAACAGCAGGGCATTGCCCGCCATCGAGCGATTGAGCTTCCGGGATTTCTTCGGGACAATCTTCTGTCTACGAAGCTTCTTTTGCAGCTTGGGCGGCAAATCCTTGACCGCCACCTGACCCATCCGTTCTGCCATGCTTATTCACCTACCCTTCTGAGGATTCTCTGAACGAGCTTGTTCGTGCCGACCATCAGCAGGAACAGAATCGTCGCGATTGCGCAGGCATAACCCATTTCCATACGGGTCGAGCCGTAGTCCAGCAGGTGCGTGACAATGGTAGCACCGGCGTAGTTCACCGAGGGGTTGCCAGCCAGGTTGATGGAAATGTCCGCCACGGCGAAGGACTGCGTGATCTGCATCACCGCGCCGAACATCAGCTGCGGCTTCATCGCCGGCAGGGTCACATACCACAATTCCTGCCAACGGTTCTTGATGCCGTCAATGGCGGCGGCCTCATACATGCTCTTGTCCACCGTCTGAAGACCGGCGATGAAGGACAGGAAGCCTGTACCAAGGCTCAACCACAGCTGAACGATGATCAGCATGGGCATGACGTACTTTTCCGTCTGCATCCACAGGATTGGCTCATTGATAATATCCAGATTCAACAGGATACCGTTCAGATAGCCGTAGCGGTCGCCGGTCAGGATCAGGTTCCAGACCATGTA
>CAZGKQ010000003.1:16711-27327 GCA_964526125.1 uncultured Faecalibacterium sp. | reverse complement strand
GCCGACCAGCTCTACTGCACCTCCGCCATCCTGATTGAGCGGAAGTCCGGCGAGGTCATTTTTGAAAAAAACGCTGACCAGACCATGTATCCGGCTTCCACCACGAAAATCATGACGGTGCTGCTGGGCATTATCAACAAGGAACTGAGCGACACGGTGACGATCAGCTACAACGCTTCCGCCGCCGCCATGCTGGCACTTGACCCCGATGCCACCACCATCAGCCTGAAGGAGGGTGAGGAGCTGACCATGCAGGATCTGCTGGTCGCCACGCTCATCCGCTCCGGTAACGATGGTGCCGTTGCCATTGCCGAGGCCGTCTGCGGCAACGAGGCCACCTTCGTCGAGCTGATGAACCAGACGGCGAGCGATTTGGGCATGACCGGCACGCACTTCATGAATCCGCATGGTCTGCATGATGACAACCATTACACCACCGCGCGTGATCTGGCGACGCTGGCGAAGTTTGCCATGGATAACGACACCTTCCGCACCATTGCCGCCACCACCTCCTATTCGATGGCGAAGACGAATCTTCAGCGCGCGAGAACGTTGACGACGCGTCACCGCATCATGCTTTCCCAGTACAACAACGACAGCAACCGCTATTACTACGCCCCAATGAACGGCATCAAGTCCGGTTCGACCTCCAAAGCGAAGTACTGTTTTGTCGGCTCTGCAGAGAAGGATGGCGTGGAGCTAATCTCCGTCGTATTGTATTCCAGCCAGTACGGCGTCTGGACAGACACGAAAAAGCTGATGGAATACGGCTTCAGCCAGTATCAGCATGTGACCATCTCCGAGCTGTACAACCTGAATCCCCTGAGCATCTACACCAGCGGCTATGCGCTGGATGACCCGACTTTGGGGCAGCTGACGCTGCTTTGTCAGCCACAGGACGCGACGCAGGCCGCCCTGGCGGAAATCAGCACCACCAAAACCCAGGTGGAGTACCTCTCCAACAATCTGCGCGATCTGGTCACGGTCACTTATTCCCGGGACTTCGCCGCCCCCATCTCCGCCGGAGAAATCATGGGCACCATGACCTATGTCAACGACGATGGTACGCCCATCATCTTCAACCTTGTTGCCAGCCGCAACGTTGCGCAGCGCGATAATCTGCCCCTCACCTACGCCCAGATCGTCGCCATGACAGAGGCGCAGACGGGCATTCCCCTCGTGCCGGAAACGGTAATTCCGGCGCTGTTGATTCTGCTGCTCCCAGCCGCGGTGCTGATGATCTTCTTCCGTGCCCATCGCAGACGCAAGCGCCGCAATGACTTCTCCAGCCGCTTCTCGTCGGAAAAATAATGTGGCTTGCAGCTGTTCCCCGAATTACAAAACCCCATGCATGCTGGAAACGCATTCCAGCATGCATGGGGTTCTTTCATTGCGCCGCTTTGACTGCGGCAGGTTTTTTTCTGTTCTTGATTTCTCCGGCTTTCGTCAGCGCAATCTTGGTGATTACAGGCCCCGTCAGCTCGTAAATCAGCGTACCGGCCAGCACCACCGCATTGATGGTTGCGCCATAGGCCGGCAGATCCGTCATGGACATGCGCGCCATACCAATGGCCACACCAGCCTGCGGAATCAGCGTCAGGCCAAGATAACGGACAATGTTGCGATCGCATTTTTCCACCGCAGCGCCCATTGTCGCACCCAGCGTCTTGCCGACAGCGCGGCTGAGGACGTAGGCAATGCCCACCACGCCAACCGTCGGCAGCACCGACAGATCCAGATTCGCGCCGCTGAGGACAAAGAACAACAGGAACAGCGGCGGTGTAAACCGGTCGCACTGCTCCAGCAGCGCCGTGGAATCCGTGCTGATGTTGATCATCGTGGCACCGATCATCATGCAGACCAGCAGGCTGCTCAAATCCAGCATGTTGCTCAGACCAACGGCCATGAAGACGACCAGAATCGTCATTGTCAGCTTATTGCCGCGCGAATGGAAGAAGCGCAGACAGAAAACCATCAGCAGCCCTATCACCACGCCCAGACCCAGCGATCCGATAATCTCAATCATCGGCTTCACAAGCAGCGTCATCACGCTCAGCGCCTCGCCACTGTCAATGGTGCGCGCAATCGCCATCATGATGGCGTAGAGCATCAGCCCCAGTGCATCGTCCATTGCCACCACAGGCAGCAGCATCCGCGTGACGGGGCCATCCGCCTTATACTGACGCACCACCATCAGCGTGGCCGCCGGAGCTGTGGCAGCCGCAATCGCGCCCAGTGAAAGGCAAATCGGCAGCGGCTGACCCAGCACCAGCAGGGTCAGGAACACCATCAGCGAAGCTACGCAGCCTTCAAAGGCCGTGATCACCATCGGCTTGACGCCAATTTCCCGGATGTAGGAAATTTTGAATTCACCGCCAATGGAGTAGGCAATAAAGCCCAGCGCTACATCGGAAATAATCGCAAGCTGCGTGTTCATTTCCGGCGTGAGAATCTTCAGGACATACGGTCCCACCAGCAGTCCAGCGATCAGATAGGCCGTCACGTTGGGCAGATTGATGCGCTTGATCAGGCGCGTCATGGCCATGCCAAAGGCCATCGCCAGCGCCAGTGCAAAGAGAATATTCATGACTTCTTCTTGACCCCTTCCACAAACGTTGTGGGCAGGGCGAAGCAAATTCCCGAATCGGGCTTGTCCAGTCCACCAGTGACCTTGTTGACAATCTCCATCAGGCGCGGAACCTTTGCTTCCTCCACCAGCGTGAAGATCGTCTTGGAGCGCCGACGCTCCGGATTCAGCATGTGGCGCAGCAGCCCCAGCATCGGCAGATCATCCACATTGTGGTCGCTGTCCAGCACACGCATCATGCCCGTCGATTCCAGCACGGTTGCGCCGCCCATTTTCGCCTTCAGCATTTCTTCCAGCAGCGGTTCCAGATATTCCTCGTGATTGAGCACGATAACAAACATCTGCATCATTTTGTGTCCCTCCCTCTGGCTCATCGGCGATTTTTGCCGCATAGCCCTGTTCATTGTAGCACTTTCCCGATGTTTGTCAATCATTTTTAAGGGGTTTTCTCATGAAATTCTCATCCTTTCCTCTCATCTTTCTCAAGCTTTTTTCGCAGCTTTGTGTTATGATATACCTGTCGGGCGGAAGAAGAGTCAACAGGCGAAAAAGCACCGCATCAGGCTCAATCCGATGAAGGCAATCCCGACAATCGAAAGGAGTTTTTGAATTTTATGGCCAGCTATACCATTGAGGATGTTGAACTTCTCCGCCGCAAGAGCGGCATCAGCTATCAGGAAGCAGTTTCCCTGCTGGACTATCACAACGGCAACGTCGCGCGCGCTTTGGTGGATTTGGAGCGCAATGGCCGCATGAAGCCAGAGCCTGAGCAGGCAGAAAGCCGGCAGGAATCGAGTACCCGGAAGCACACTTCCAGCAGCGATTCTCACACAAATTCCGGCCACCGTGGTCGAAGCCGCTTTGTCTCGCTTGTCAACAGGCTTTACCGGGCGCGTGTGAAGATTTTCCGCAATTCTACGCCGGTGTTGAACCTTTCGCTGCTGTTTGCGCTGGTAGCGGCGATGTTCAGTCCGCATCTGCTGATTCTTTCTGTGGTCATGGTGCTGGTGCTGGGCTATCGCGTGTCCTTCGTGAAGAATGATCCCGATTTTGCCGGAGAAAACATGGATCGCATGGTGAAAAACGCCGCCAGCAACGTTCGCAACACGGTGAACGAGTTCGCGCGCAGCTTTCAGGACGGCATGAACAGTAATGATAAGGAGCAGCACGCTAACAGCAGCTCCAATAACGCTTCCTCCAATACGCAGCACAGCGAAAAAGCCGACGCGGATGGCAGCGCCAGCTTCTACCGCAGCAACGCCACCCCGGAATATCATGCCTGCCCCACCATCAACGTGCCTGTGCAGGTCAACAGCCAGGATGGTCAGGTGACCGTCGAGGATGATGCGGACGGTTTCCATTCCGCCACCATCAAGTAATAAAATCAGGAGGTGCAATGACGATGCTGGTCATGCTGCTGGTATTGCTCGGATCGTCTACGCTGTTTTTCGCATCCCTGCTGCTGCTTTTCAGCAACTTTCCTCCATCGGATTGCCAATGATGTCCAAATAGCGGAACGCGTTCGTCGCCTTCCGCTTTTGGCGTATTTTCAGAAACATGTTTTACCGGAGAAATAAGAAGGAGACATCCCATGAGCCGCATTCTTATCGTCGAGGACGAAAAAAAGATTGCCCGTTTTCTGGAGCTGGAACTGACACACGAGGGCTATGAAGTGCAAACGGCCGCAGACGGCCGCGATGGACTGGATCGTGCGCTGAACTGGAAGCCAGACCTGATGATTCTGGATCTGATGCTGCCGGAGCTTTCCGGCATCGAGGTTTGCCGTCGCCTGCGCCATGAAAGCGATCTGCCCATTATCATGCTGACAGCCAAGGACGATGTGTCCGACAAAGTGATGGGGCTGGACATGGGCGCGGATGACTACATGACCAAGCCCTTCGCCATTGAGGAGCTGCTGGCGCGCATCCGCGTGTGCCTGAAAAAGAGGCGTGCCACCACCAACAATGCCCCGACGGTTCTGCGTGCCGGTGGTCTGGTGCTGGAACCGTCCAGCTACACCGTCAGCATGAACGGCCAGCCCATCAACCTGACCAAAAAGGAATTTGACCTGCTGAAATATCTGATGCTGCACAAGGGAGAAGCCGTGACGAGGGACGCGTTGCTGACCGATGTGTGGGGGTATGATTATCTTGGCGACACAAACGTGGTGGACGTTTACATCCGCTACCTGCGCCACAAAATTGATGAGCCGTTCGGCATGAAGACGCTGCACACCATCCGGGCCGTCGGCTACATGTTCCGCATTGATGAGTAAGACATCCTCGGCGCGGCGGCTGAAAAAAGCCACGCATCAGCGCACGGCGAATGTTTCCGGGGCGGAACGTCCGCACGGATTGCCTTCCGCCGTCTCGCGCATCCGCCTTTCCCTCACCTTCCGCATTGCGGTGCATTTCAGCTTTCAACTGGTGCGCTCGCTGCTGCCTGTTTTTCTGGTGCTCACGCTGGCCTTTTCTCTGGGCACACTCTCGCTGCTGGAAAGGGACATTGCCCGTTTGCAGCGCATGCCCCTTTCGGAGGACGGTACGCTGGTTTTCAGCTCGCTGGATGATGTGACATGCAGCGTGAGTGACACCTTCGTTTCTTCCGGCGGCATCGTCATGGGTCGGGGCGATTATACCCTGCTCGCGCCTGAAGCCATCTTCACCCAGGGGCGCTATTTCGTTCAGGCGCGGCACATGTCCGGTCAGGTGCTGCTCATCTCCTTTTCGCTGCGCCGTCCGCTGCTGCTGTATGGCTGTGCGTTGCTGGCACTGGTTCTGGGCGACCTGTTCCGCATGTTCTACTTCATTCACCACAGGAAGCGGCTGCACCACAGCGTACTGGCACCCATTCGCGATATGACCGACATGGCGGCCACGCTGTCGGCCAATAATCTGTCCAACCGCATTAACATTGCCGGCACAAAAAACGAACTGAAAGATCTGGCGACGGTGATCAACTCCATGCTGGATCGCATCGAAACTTCCTACAACAGTCAGAAGCAGTTTGTTTCCGACGCTTCGCATGAGCTGCGAACACCCATTGCCGTCATTCAGGGCTATGTGAACATGCTGTCCCGATGGGGCAAAAACGATCCTGAGGTGCTGGAGGAAGGCATCAGCGCCATCGCACAGGAAACGGAAAGCATGAAGGAACTGGTGGAAAGTCTTCTTTTCCTCGCACGACACGACAAAAAGACGCTGCTGATGGAAATGTCCACCTTCAACGTCCTGGATGTGGCGGAAGAAGTGCGTCGCGAGGCAGCCATGGTCACGCCGGAGGACACCTTCCAGCTCTCCCCTTCCGACCCGGTTGAAATCGAAGCTGACCGCGGCATGATCAAGCAGGTGCTGCGCGTCCTGTGCGACAACGCGGTGAAATACGCGCCACGCGGCAGTGAAATCACGCTGGGCGTGGAAAAAACGGCCACGGGCTGCACGCTTTCCATGACGGATCACGGTTCCGGCATCCCCAAGGAGGAATTGAGCAAGATTTTTGAGCGCTTCTACCGCTCCGACAGCGCCCGAAAGGCAGAAAGCAGCGGTCACGGGCTGGGACTTTCCATCGCGCGCATTATCGTGATGGGGCATGGCGGACAGCTGCGTGTGCGCAGCAAAGTCGGCGCAGGAACGACCTTCTATGTCGATTTGCCCTTCACGCAGGAAAAGAACCGGCAGGATGAACCTCCGGCGGAAGTGAAAACGCTGCCGGGAAAGCGTTGGCGCAGGAAAAAAGCAGGTAGTGAGGAAAGTGCAAAAAAGGCTTCGTAACCCTTGATTTCATTGAACCCAAAAGATTTGAGCGCCGCATCCGAAGAAACGGGTGCGACGCTTTTTATCAGGTGCTGGTGGTGTAGTTGCAGCTGCCACAACTGCCGTTGCAGGTGCCATTGCAGCTGGTGCAGCCCGTGCTGTTGTTGCATCCACAGCTGCCGTTGCAACTGGTGCAGCCGCTGTTGCATCCGCATCCGGTACGCAGGGCACTGGTCACGCTTCCGGTGCTGACCGTGCCGCTGTTGCACGCCGATTGGGGCGGAAACAGCGGCAGTGCAAAGAATTCGTCACAGACGCTCTCTGCAAATTCCTCCGCAGGGGGAATGGGACAGTAACCGTAGCTGGGAATGAGCAGCTCCGCCTCGGCCAGCACTTTCAGGATGGTAGTCACGCAGATGGTCATGCAGAACTGGTTGTTGCCCAGATACGTTCCGCTGACGCAGATAGCGCTAACCATGCTTTCCAGCGTGTAAGGCACGATGGATTCATCCGGAATGCTCAGCAGCACATCGCGGCTGACGCTGATGACGGCCTTGCCGATGTACTCCACGCAGCGGCTGTCCACAAACAGGATGTCGATGGGAATGTCGATGGTGGCACGCACGCGGGCAAAACAGGGGCGGTCGCAAAGGCGATCCACCGTCAGGTTGCGGATGGTTCCCTCCGTGCTGGTGCTGCGGCAGCTTTCGAAGGTGATGGGCGTGACGGGCGCCGTGGTCGGCGTGACGGTTTCCTGCGTTTCCTGACAGCCGCAGGCGTTGCAGGTGCAGGTGTTGCTGACCTGCGCATAGCTGGTGATGGTGATGGTCTGGTTGCTGAGCTGTTCCTGGGTCATGGCGCTGTCATAGACACGCTTGACCTGCACACAGACCTTCTCCTGCAAGCCATCCAGCGCACTGCCGGAGATGGTGCCGGGGCAGCAGGTGGGGTTGGCGTTTTTGTAGGAATAGAATGACATGAGATCGCGCCTCCTTGTCTTTTCCGGCTCCCTTCGCCGTTCCGGAGCCTTCACCAGCAAGATATGATGTCAGACGCAGGGCGTGCAGAAAAAAAGTCCGCATGCCGGGTTTTTTCCCTTTGCATACGGACTGTGGTTCTCTTATGCGATTTTCACCGGTGTGAAGCCTTTTTTCGCCACCGCATCCATGAGCACAGCATCTTCTACAGGCTGGTTCAGCGTGATCGTCGCCGTTTTGGCTTCCAGCGACACCTCGGCGTTTTCCACACCAGGAATGGCCTTCAGAACCTTCTCCACCGTCATCTTGCAGTGGTTGCACATCATTCCGTTGATGGTCATGGTCTTTGTCATGGGAATAAACCTCCTTATTGATTTTGAATTTTATGGGATTAATTCAGGGACTTCCTCCAACGCCTCTGTTTTCGTGGTTTCGGAAGGCTCCTCAGGCATTGGCGGCAGTTCCTTTAAGGAAGAAATGCCGAAATGCGCCAGAAACGCATCGGTCGTGCCATAGAGAATGGGGCGACCAAGCGCTTCCTTGCGTCCCACCTCAGCAATCAGTTGCTTGTTCATCAGCGATTGCAGGGAGTAATCGCACTTCACGCCGCGAATCTGCTCCACTTCCGCCCTCGTCACCGGCTGACGATAGGCGACCACGGCCAGCGTTTCCATCGCGGCCTGCGTGAGGGATTGCTTCTGTACCGGCTGAAGCAGCCGCACCACATCCCGGGAATAGAGGGCGCGTGTCGCAAGCTGCACCTGATGACCATAGCGCTTCAGGGCAAAGCCGCGCTGGTTGAAATCGTACTCGTCACGCAAGTGGATGAGGGCTTCTTCCACCTCGCGCTGTGGCACATCCAACGCCTTCGCCAGCTCCTCTACACGCACGGCTTCCCCGGCAACAAAGAGGATGGCCTCGATGCGCCCGGCCAGATTGCCGCCTTCCTCCATGATTTCATCAGGAAATTGCAGTTGCTCTTCCTGTTCTCCGCTCATTCGTGATCCTCCCTTGCGCGGTGGTTGCTTTTTCAGGTCTGCAAAGATTTATAAAACAGTTGATTCGCCAGCTGGATTTCTGCGCAGAAAAGCAGGCGGATCGACAGAATTGGTTCATTGCTGCGATACAACAGGGGCGGCGGCGTTTTCATCTTCGCCGTATTCTTCCACATTCCGTCCGCGCCCGGGGTACAGAACAATTTCGCCCCAGATACCTTCCTGCTCCGCATGAATTTCGCCAAGCTTCAGCAGTTCCAGCAGCGCCAGAAACAGCGTCACGACCTCTTCGCGGCTGGGCGCGGCGCTGAAGGTGTCCTCAAAGCGCAGACAGCCTTTGCTCGAAACGCCCTGAAGCAGCGTCAGCATGCATTCCTGCACGTTGTGCTCATCGCGGCGAATGTCGCGCGGCGCATAGTGATTGGTCTCCGTCGATTCGTCCTGCACTGGCTTGCGTGCCCAGATGCGCAGGAACGCTTCGGTCAGCCCTTGCAGGGTCAGGCCAACCAGCTCCGTCTCCTGCGGCGGAAGTGGGTATTCCTCCGGCAGCTTGGTAAACAGATCTTTAGCGGCCTGCTCAAACTGCTTCATGGCCGCCGCCGTCTCCCGGAAGCGCTTGTATTCCTCCAGTCGGCGAATCAGCGCCTCCTCCGGATCTTCCTCGCCTTCTTCAATGCGCGGCGGACGCGGCAACATCGCACGCGACTTGATTTCCAGCAGCGTCGCCGCCATGACCAGGAATTCCGTCGCGTCGTCCATATCCAAATCCGATGCATTGCGCACCGAATCAATATACTGGTCGGTAATCTGGCTGACAAATATATCCTTGATGTCAATCTTCTCTTTGTTGATCAGGAAGAGCAGCAAATCCAGCGGCCCGTCAAAGTCCTTGAGCTGAAATGTCATGGCCATCGCTGCACATCCTCACAACAGGCCGCCAAGCGCCAGAAAGCCCTTGAGCAGGAATTCGTAAATACGGAAAAGCGCCTCGCCCAGAAAGCTGTTCAGCACGCCGGACATGACCAGCGCAATCATCAGCACCTCCGCCAGCAGGAAGGTTTTTCGGTTGAGATTCAGCTTTCCCCTGAAAAGCAGATCATTCACCAGATGATAGCCATCCAGCGGCGGAATAGGCAGCAGGTTGAAAATTGCCAGACACAGGTTGGACTGCGCCATCATCAGCAGGAAGCGCTGCACATACCGCAGCCACGGCACGGCGAAATCAGCCAGCCATTCCGCAGCGAACGTACCATTCGCAATATCCGCGCCGCCGGTGTTCATGCTGGTGGTATAAAACGGGCTGAACAGATACGACACGCCATCCTGCGAATAACGCGCCACTTCATCCAGCAGCGACTGACCGAACATGATTTTACCCACCACGACGCTCAGGGCAATGCTGAGCAGACACAGACACAGGTTCGTCACAATGCCAGCGATGGAGACCAGAAAGTCATCGCGCCGTCCATTGCGGAAATTTCGCGGATCGACCGGCACCGGTTTTGCCCAGCCAAAGCCGATCAGGAACATGCTAAGCGTCCCCAGCGGATCCAGATGTGCCGCCGGGTTCAGGCTCAAACGCCCCATCATCTTTGCCGTGGGATCACCGCAGCGATAAGCCACATAGCCATGCGCACACTCATGCAGAATCAGGCTGATCAGCACAACCACCAGCGTATAGCCCATTGTCAGCAGGAAGTTCAGCGGATCCGTCCGCAGTGCTTCCAGATAGGTATCCAGTCGGGAAATCATTTTTGTCCTCTTTTCATCATGCATTGCGCCATTTTCGCATAGAGTGAAGCAGTCATGGAATCATGCGCCGGTTTCCATCCGGTTTTTCGCATGTTTCCTGCAAAACAAGGAGGTGCTTTCATCCCATGAGCGAACAGGAAACCGTCCAAACGCAGCAGCAGCTACAAGTACCGCCCGTGCAGGATTTTGACACAGCCAGTTTTCAGGGCTCCATGCAGGAGGTTCTGCAGGAGAACATCGGAAACTATGTGCTGGTCGATTTTCTCATCGGCACGGGCAATCTCATCTCACGGCAGGGCTTTTTGTACTACGTCGGAACGCAGTTCATTGTCCTTTACGACAGCCTGAATCTGCGTTATGTCGTCTGTGACATTTTTTCGATCAAGTTTGTGACCTTCCTGTTGCCGGGGTATCAGCCCGGGCAGATTCTGACCGACCCGGCGTTTGCCATGAATCCGTCCACGCCGAACACGCAGGTCGTTTCAGAAATGACACCAGCAACAGAAGGAACGCAGACAGAGGCCGCACAGGCCGCCATGACCCCTGCTCAGGC
>CAZGKQ010000003.1:0-16611 GCA_964526125.1 uncultured Faecalibacterium sp. | reverse complement strand
CGTCATGAAATCAGTGTGAAGTGGTTCGGCGCAACAGTTCTGCTTCGTCAATCACTTCAATACCCAGCGACTGTGCTTTGGTCAGCTTGCTTCCAGCCGCCTCGCCTGCTACGACGAAGGCGGTTTTTTTGCTGACAGAAGAGGCTGCCTTGCCACCGTGCTGCGCGATCAGCTCCTCGGCTTCCCTGCGCGAGAGGGTGGGCAATGTCCCTGTCACGACGATGCTCTTGCCTTCAAACACACCGCCTTGCGCACGCTGCGCTTCTCCCGGCGTCACACCGGCAGACAGCAAACGGGCTATCATCCGGCGGTTCTCCTCAAAGGAGAAGAATTCCACCACACTCTGCGCCACAATGTCGCCCACATCATCAAGTGCCGTCAGCTCGTCTACCGTTGCTTCCGCCACCCTGTCCAGCGTGCCGAAGGCGGCAGCCAGGTCGCGTGCCGTCTTGCGACCGATGTTGGGAATGCCCAGCGCAAACAGGAAGGCATCCAGCTCGCAATGCTTGCTTTTTTCCAGCGCAGTCAGCAACTTGTCCGCCTTCCGTTCCTTGAAGCCATCCAGCGTCAGCGCCTGTTCGCGCGTGAGGGTGTACAGGTCTGCCGGATCGCGCATGGCCATCTGGTCATAGAGCTGTCCGGCTGTTTTTTCTGATAAGCCCTCCACATCCATGGCATCACGGCTTGCAAAATGGCTCAGGCGCGCCACTGCCTGCGGACGGCAGCTTTCCCGGTTCATGCAGAAGATGTGTGCGCCGCGTTCCACCAACACAAAGCCGCACGCCGGACAGCGCTCCGGACGTTCAATGGGCGTTTCGCCCTCCTCGCTGTCCCCCACATGACCCATAATTTCAGGAATCACGTCATTCGAGCGGCGAATCCAGACCCGTGCGCCAATGGCCACCCGTTTGCGCTGAATGTCGCCCCAGTTGTTCAGTGTCGCCCGGCGTACCGTTACGCCGTAGAAATCCACCGGTTCCACGTTGGCCACAGGCGTCAGCTTGCCTGTGCGCCCTACGTCCCATGAGACGCTGCGGACGATGGTGGTCGTCTCTTCGGCCTCAAACTTATAGGCAATTGCCCAGCGCGGAAAGCGATCGGTGTAGCCCATATCGCTGCGAATGGACAGATCCGCCACTTTCACCAGCACGCCGTCAATCAGGAAGTCAAGGCTGCTGCGTTCTGCCTCAATGGCGCGGATGCATGCCTCAATTTCCGCCACGCTGCGGCACTGCCCCAGATACGGGCTGACCTGAAAGCCGTTTTCGCGCAGGAAGGCCAGCATCCCCTGCTGGTCGGTGTACGGCGGATTCTCAATCGTACCGATCTGATAGAAAAATGCATCCAGATGGCGCGAAGCCGTCACCGCCGGATCCAGATTGCGCAAGGCTCCGGCGGCGGCGTTGCGTGCGTTTTTCAGCGGCTCTTTCGCCGTTTTATTGTATTCTTCCAGTGCAGACAGGCGCATGATACACTCCCCCTGCACTTCCAGCAGTCCCTGATAAGGAATGGTCAGCGGCACCGTGCGGATGGTTCGCGCCTGCGGCAGAATCGCTTCACCAACAATGCCGTTTCCGCGTGTGGCCGCCTGCACCAGCTTGCCGTCCCGATAGGTCAGGTTCAGCGTCAGACCGTCAAACTTGTATTCCACGCAGTATTGGAGATCGTCCTGTCCGCTGAGTTTTTCGGTGCGGCGAATCCAGTCTTCCACCGTCTCAATGGACTGCGCCTTGTCCATGCTCCACAGACGGTTGACGTGCGTATGCTGCGCAAATTCCGTCATCACCTCACCGCCTACACGATGGGTAGGAGAACCGGGTAGAACGATGCCTGTCTCCTTTTCCAGCGCAGACAGCTCATTGAACAGCGCGTCCCACTCCATGTCGGACATTTTCAGCTCGCTGCTGAAATAATACGCCTGAGAAGCCTCGTTGAGCTGCGCTACTAGCTCCTGCATCCGGCGCGTTGCCTCTGGCATGCTTTTATTCCTCCACCTTGACAATCGGCGCTACCGGCAGGGCAAACTCCTTCACGCCGTAGGCCGTAAACTCGATTTTGATGCGGCTGCTGCTACCCGAACCGGTCACTTCCAGCACGGTGCCTTCGCCGAATTTCAAGTGGCGCACGCGGTCTCCGGGCTGATAGAGCGCCTGCATGGCACTGGCAGACAAATTCCGCGCCGGAGATTGCACGAAGCCCTTCTGCACGCCCGGAATATTCAGCCCCTTCAGTGCCCCACCGGGACGCACGCTGGTCTGGCTGGCCGTTCCCGTGCGCGGCGCAGGGGTATTGCGGCTATACGGGCTGCGGTTGCGGTTGGCCGACGGTGCACGTTCCCCGAAGTGTTCGCGCATGGTCGCCATTTCATCGGTCATCAGGCGTTCCGGAATTTCGTTTAGGAAGCGGCTGGGCTGATTGTGATTGACCTGATTATAGAGCATACGCTGGTCGGCGCGAGAGATAAACAGCCGCTTCTGCGCACGGGTAATGCCCACATAACACAGTCGACGCTCCTCCTCCATGCGTGCATCGTCCATCAGGCTGCGTGAGGACGGGAAAATCCCCTCTTCCATGCCCGTTATGAACACGTTGGGGAATTCCAGACCCTTGGCCGAGTGCAACGTCATCAGCGTCACATAGCCGCGCTCATCCTCCTGCTGATCCAGATCCGTCACCAGCGACACGTTTTCCAGATAGTCCTCCAGCGTCGGGTTTTCCGTCATCTTCGCGTATTCGTCCACCGCGCCCATGAATTCGCGGATATTTTCCACGCGAGTGTGCGCATCGTCAGAATCTTCCTTCTGGTACTGTGCCAGCAGTCCGGTCTTTTCCACCAGCATATTCACAAAATCCGTCAGAGAAAGCGTTTCCTTCAGTGCCAGCAGCTCCGTCATGAGCAGGAAGAAATCCGTTACGCAACGACGGGGGCGAGAGGACAACGTGTCCGGTATGTCAGACAGTGCGCTGTAGAGCGGCATGTCGTTCTCCCGGGCATGATTCATCAGCTCCTGAACGGTGCTTTCGCCGATGGAGCGCTTCGGCACGTTGATGATGCGCCGCAGAGACACATCGTCCGCCGGATTGACAATCACGCGCAGGTATGCAATCACATCGCGCACTTCGCGCCGGTCGTAGAACTTCAGGCCGCCAAACACGCGGTACGGAATGGCGGAGCGCATCAGCATTTCTTCCAGCACGCGGCTCTGCGCGTTTGTGCGGTAAAGGACGGCGGTGTTGCCATACGGCTCCCCGTGGCGATTCATCTGGCGGATGCGGTCGGCAACCCAGGCCGCCTCCTCACGCTCGTCTCCGGCGGTAAACAGGCGAATCAGCTCACCTGCACCCTGCTCCGTCCACAACTTTTTTTCCTTGCGCCCGGTGTTATGGGCAATCACCTGATTGGCCGCATCCAGAATATTAGCCGTAGAACGGTAATTCTGTTCCAGGCGGATAACCGTTGCATCCGGATAGTCTTTCTCAAAGTCCAGAATGTTGCGGATGTCCGCACCGCGCCAGCCATAGATGGACTGGTCGTCGTCACCAACGACACACAAATTGCGGCTTTCGTCCGTCAGGAGCTTAACGAGCATATACTGCGCGTAGTTCGTGTCCTGATACTCGTCCACCATGACATACTGGAAGCGCTGCCGATACACCTGAAGCACTGGCGGATGCTCCGCCAGCAATTCCAGCGTCCGCACCAGCAGGTCATCAAAATCCAGCGCGTTCAGAGCACGCAGACGGGTTTCATATTCCAGAAAAACGCTGTGAATCTGCTCGCAGCGATGATCCCGGTCTGACTGCTGAAACCACTCATCCGGCCCCATAAGCCGGTTCTTCGCGTCGGAAATTTTTCCCTTCAGTTCGCGGACGGGCAGATACTTCTCATCGATGTTCATCCGCTTCAGGATTTCCTTGAGGACGGCGGCCTGATCGTCGTCGTCATAAATGACAAAGGAACGCGTATACCCCAGCTTTTCAATATCGCGGCGCAGAATACGCGCACAGGTGGCATGAAAGGTGGAAATCCAGGCATCGTTTCCCTCTTCGCCAACCAGCGCGTTGACACGTTCCTTCATTTCCCGGGCAGCTTTGTTGGTAAAGGTCAGCGCCAGAATGTGATACGCCGACACGCCATGCGCCATCAGATTGGCCACACGGCAGGTCAGGGCGCGTGTCTTGCCCGAGCCTGCGCCAGCCAGAATCAACACCGGTCCTTCCAGTGTTTCCGCAGCCAGCCGCTGCTGTGGGTTGAGCATACTCAAATCCATCTTGTTACCTCTAACTTTCTATCGCTGCGCCCCTGCGCGGCGCTTTTCGCCGTGGCGGAAGCATGTTTTTCCTCCGCCAGGAGCGAAATCTTTCATTCCTTCTCTTTGGCCCCTTCCACATGGGAAGCCGGTACATCGCCCGACTCTTCCATGGCGCTGAGTACCCTGTCATAGCCAAACGCCCCGTAGAGCAACGCACGGTTGACCCGGCTGATGGTGGCGGAAGATGCGCCTGTCTGCCGGGCAATCTCCTGATAGGTCACATGCTCCCTGAGCATCTGCGCGACGGCAATCCGCTGCGCCATGCTCTTGATTTCCGCCACTGTGCAGAGATCCTCAAAGAAGCGATACGCCTCGTCCACCGTATCCAGCGACAGCAGCGCCTTCATCAGCAGCTCTGTCTGTTCGTTCTTAATCCGGGGTTCAAACATAATCTGCACTCCTTCTTCGGCCGCAGCCGAACCTCCGGCGCATTTCTTCTGCGCATGTTTTCATTATAGCACATTTCCGGCAAAATGAACAGGGCTTGCAACGCCTTCATCCGCAGGAAATCTGGAACAAGTTTTGTTGATTTGGGGAAAACGGGCTGTTCCGGCGGAATCACCTTTCTGCGAAGGCCGCACACCCTTCCTGCCACGGATATTCATCTTCATTTCCCACCCACTTCACATCCACTTCATGCTTCATGGGTATACTGTCATCCGGAAGTTCAAAATGAAGGGAGTTATCCGGGATGAAAAAGATCTGGAAGCCGTTGCTGGCCGTGGTTGTGGTGATTGTATTGGCAGGAGGATTTTTCCTTCTGCGCGAAAAGGAAAGCACAGACAAGTACACCGAGGAACTGGCGCGGACGCAGAGCATCAGCACCTACTATACCTTTTCCGGCAATTTGAGCGCCAAGGACAGCCAGATTGTGACGGCCACCGCCAAAACCGGCATTAAAGAGGTAGCATTTTCCGAGGGGGACGAAGTGGCAAAAAACGATATTGTGATTCGCCTGAAAAACGGCAATGTCGTGCGCGCACCGATGGACGGCGTTCTGACGAATCTTTATGTCGATGCGGAGGACGAAGTCAACATCGGCCAGCAGCTCTTCCGGGTGTCGGATTATGCGCATCCGCAGATTGTTTTCCTGGTGGATGAATATGACCGCCCGGCGCTGCATGTCGGTCAGAGTGCAGAAGTCACGGTGCTCTCCACCGGCGCGGTACTGACAGGCAGCATCACCCGGATTGCGCAGGAAGCAACTGTTTCCGGCGATCTGGCGTACTACGAAGTCACGCTGAGTCTGCCGCAGGATCCGGCGCTGGCGATGGGTCTGAGCTGCGAAATCCGCACGCTGTATCAAAGCGTACAGAACGCGGTGTGCGTTTCGATTGAAGCCATTCAGTATGATGAAGATGGCAAGCCGTTTGTCTACTGCTACGACCGGCACGACGAGATTGTGGAGCAGCGCGTGACGCTTGGCATCAACAACGGCACCATTGTGGAAATTGTGGACGGTCTGCGTGCCGGAGAAACGGTGCTACTGCCCAGCCGGAGCAGAATCGTCTCGCCGTTGATGAACCGGCAGTAAAAAAGGAGTGCATCATGGCAGAAACGATTCTTTCCATGCGCGGCATCTGCAAAGAATACCGCATGGGCGATGAAATGCAGCAGGTTCTCCGGAATGTGGATCTGGACGTGGAAAAAGGCGAGTTTGTGGCCGTTCTGGGGCCGAGCGGATCGGGAAAATCAACGCTGATGAACATCATCGGCTGTCTTGACACGGCAACACAGGGGCAGTACACCCTGCACGGACGCGATGTTTCCGCCCTGAGCGAGGCGGAGCTGGCAAAAGTGCGTTCGCAGGAAATCGGCTTCATCTTCCAGTCTTTTCATCTGCTGCCGAGACAAAACGCCACGCAGAATGTGGAGCTGCCGCTGATTTATGCCGGGCTTGGCGGCCGTCAGCGTCGGGAACGTGCCCACCAGCTGTTGCAAAAAGTCGGTCTCGGGGATAAAATGACGCATTATCCCAACCAGCTTTCCGGCGGACAGCAGCAGCGCGTGGCCATTGCCCGGGCGCTGGCCAACAACCCCACCATCCTGCTGGCGGACGAACCAACCGGCGCACTGGATCGCGCCACGGGGCAGCAGGTAATGGAGCTGTTCCACGACCTGAATGAAGAAGGGCGCACTATCATCATGATTACGCACGATATTGAGATTGCCCGGCACGCAGGACGGGTTGTGCGCATTCTGGATGGCGAAATCAGCGAGGGGGTAGTTGAGGATGCTTAAGGAAAGCTTCCGCATGTCCTGGCAGAACATCTGCGCCAACAAAATGCGCACCTTTTTGACGATGCTGGGCATCATCATCGGCGTGACGGCCATCATTGCACTCATCACCACCGTCAGCAACGCGACGGGTGAAATCACCAGCCAGTTCAGTGCATTGGGCGCAGGGAAGATCACCCTGAGTGTCACCGGCACACCCATCAAGAAAGGGCTGAATGAAAGCGATCTGGAACGGTTATGCGCGATTGACAACATTGCCGGGGTTGATCCCAACGTTTCCATGACGACCTACGCCGCGCAGACCGGGCTGCTGGTGGATGACGTGACACTGGAAGGTCGCAGCGCGGATTATTTCACCCTCAGCGACGATCTGATTGGTCGTGGCCGTGCCTTCACCCCAATGGACATGGATCGCGCCAGCCATGTCTGCATCATCGACCAGACGCTGGCCAGTGCACTCTTTCCCAACGAAGATCCACTGGATCAGAGCATCATCTTACATGGACAGCACTTCACCGTCATAGGCGTGCTGAGCGAGGAAAGCAGCAACGACGTCATGAGCGCACTATCCGGCAGTTCGGACGGCGGAAAGGCGATGATCCCCTATCCGGCCGCCATGCGGCTCAGCGGCAGTGGCACCATTCGTTCCCTGACAATTTATCTGGATGATTCCAGCCTTTCCGACGAAACAACCGCTCAGATTGAAGAGCTGCTCGGCAGCGCCTTCAACTATCGCGACAATGCGTATCGCCTGATCAATCTGGACAGTCTGCTAGATGCGATGGATACCATCACCGGCATGATGACAACGCTGCTGGCCGGGATTGCCTCCATTGCGCTGCTGGTAGGCGGCATCGGCATTATGAACATGATGCTTGTTTCCGTCAGCGAACGCACGGCGGAAATCGGGCTGCGCAAGGCACTTGGCGCACGACCCGGGCTGATTCAGATGCAGTTTCTGATGGAATCCATTCTGCTTTCGCTCATGGGTGGCCTGATCGGTATTGTGGTGGGCAATCTGGTATCGCTGATCATTGCCCGTGTGATTGACCTGACCTTCACCATCAACATGAGTGCCATGACGCTGGCCTTCATTTTTTCTGCCGCCGTGGGCATTCTCTTCGGCTGGGCACCTGCACGCAAGGCTTCCCGGCTCAATCCTATTGATGCATTGCGCTCAATGTGATATAATAAACATACCGGAAGTGTCACTTCAGCGGTTTCGCCGCATGAACCTGCTTCGATTGTGTTGCTCCATCAGTGAACGCTCCGTCTGGCACGTTTCCGGAAGAATACCGCCATACCGCAGAGGAGGCTTTGCGAAATATGTTTACCATTCTTGTTGTGGAGGATGATGCTGCCCTGCAGCGCATGATGGGCGCATTTCTTGGCATGAACGGCTATTCCATTGTCAATGCCGGAAACGGACAGGAGGCGCTGGATGCGATTGACCGCGTCATGCCCGATCTGGTGATTGCCGATGTCATGATGCCCGTCATGGATGGCTGGGAGCTGACGCATCTGCTGCGCCGCACCTATCCACGCCTGCCCATTATGCTGGTCACGGCTCGCGACACCATTGAGGATAAGCGCACGGGGTTTACAGCCGGTGCGGATGATTACCTGACCAAGCCGGTTGATCTGGATGAGCTGCTGCTGCATGTACAGGCGCTTTTGCGCCGCGCACAGGCCATGACCAGCCATCAGCTGACGATTGGCCAGACGAAGCTGGACTATGATTCGCTGACCGTTCAGCGCGGCGATACGCTGCTGACGCTGCCCAAGAAAGAATTTTTCCTGCTCTTCAAGCTGCTTTCCAGCCCCATGCAAATTTTCACCCGACGGCAGCTGATGGATGAAATCTGGGGCATGGACGCACAGAGCGACGAACGCACGGTGGACGTTCACATCAAGCGGCTAAGAGAAAAATGCGAGGCATTCCCAGATTTCAGCATCGTCACCGTGCGCGGTCTGGGCTATAAGGCGGTCAAAAATGACGCATAAACCGCACTTCCGGCATTTGAAACCGCCCTACACCTTCCGTGGCCGCACAACGGCGCTGCTGTTGTCGGCTTCGCTGCTGGCCAGCATTATCAGCATTATCTTTGCTTTTGTCTTCTCGCATCTGAGCCTGTTGCAGGAGCTGCGCCTGAAGGAACGTGCGCTGGCACTCTATCTGCTGGAAATTGAGCAGCGCACCGAGCTGAATATCGAAGAGCTGTTTTCCATGATGGATCAGGAGGGGCTGACCGTCTCCGAGCTGGATGCGGAAGAGACCGCCATGCTCTCTTCCGCCGTGCAGTATGAGCTGCGCCGCAGCGGCATCGTCTCCCTGATGTACACCGGACAGCAGCCTGTCACCTATGTGCAGACTTCCTCCGGCACGCTGCAAATCGCCACCATCGGCAGCAGCCACAGCTACGGGGTGGCCTTTGCACGCATTATTTTCGCCTCAAGCAGCTTTTTCGCGGTCTTCGCGCTGATGGTGACGCTGGTTTCCTACTGGATTTCCAAGCCGGTGCACATGCTAACCCGGGCGACACGTCGCGTGCAGGAGGGGGATTTCTCCATCAAACTGGAAGCTTCCCATGTTCCCGGCGAGATGGGCGAGCTGATGCGCTCCTTTAACGGCATGACGGAGGCGCTCAGCCAAACCTCCTACCTGCAAAAGGACTTTATCAGCTCCATCAGCCATGAATTCAAAACCCCCATTGCTTCCATCCGCGGCTTTGCGCGGCTGCTGCAAATGCCTGGCCTGACCCCGGAGCAGCAGCAGGAATACATCGGCCTGATCGCGCAGGAAAGCGACCGGCTTTCCCGGCTCTCCCAGACGCTGCTGCGTCTTTCCGCGCTGGAACAGCAGACAGCTCCGGCTTCGCTGACGGAATTTTCGCTGGATGAGCAGATTCGTCAGGTCATTCTTCGCCTGGAACCGACATGGAGTGTCAAAGACATCGACTGGCAGCTGGATTTGAGCAACGTATCCGTCACTTCCGATCAGGAGCTGCTCAGCCATGTGTGGAGTAACATTATTCAAAACGCCATCAAGTTTTCCCCGGAAGGCAGCACGATTGAAGTGCGCGTGCAGGCGGAAGAAACAGCCGTGGTGGAAATCACAGATCACGGCATCGGCATGGATGAAAAAACACTCAACCGCATTTTTGACCGCTTCTATCAGGCCGATCGTTCCCGTGCGCAGGAAGGTGTGGGACTGGGGCTGTGCCTTGTCAAGCGCATTCTGGACATGCTCAGCGGCACAGTGAAGGTCACTTCCACCCTCGGTGAAGGCTCGTCTTTCCGCATCTGCATCCCCTTCCGCGTTAAACACACTGCATTACAGGCAGAAGAAAAGGAGGTCAAAACTCATGACGACCGATCCTCGTCAGCTGCAGCAGGTCAGTGAAGAATTCCAACACATGGTGGATGAATTTTTCACCGTGCAGTCCCGTTATTCCGCAGCCATCCGTGAAGTACAGACCAAGCTGGAAATTCTGGATGACGAATTCCAGCTGCGCCACCGCCGAAACCCCATCCACCATATGCAAAGCCGCCTGAAATCCATCCAGTCCATGATGGAAAAGCTTCGGCGGAAGCAATATGAAGTCAGTATTGGCAGCGCGGTGGAAAATTTGCAGGATATTGCCGGTGTGCGCGTCATCTGCTCCTATGTGCAGGATGTTTACACCATTGCTAACCTGCTCGTCAGTCAGGATGATGTGCACCTGGTGCGCATGTCGGACTATATTCGCGAACCGAAAGCCAACGGCTACCGTAGTCTGCATCTGATTGTGGAAATTCCCGTGTTTCTCTCCGAAGGGCGCGTGCTGGTGCCGGTGGAGGTGCAGATCCGCACCATCGCGATGGACTTCTGGGCCTCGCTGGAGCATTCGCTGCGCTACAAGGCGCAGGAGAACATCCCCGAACATATTTCCGACGAGCTTCAGCGCGTAGCCACGGACATTGCATCCCTTGACCAGCGCATGCAGGCCATTCACGATCAGGTGGATCTGCTTTTGCCGAAGGAGCAGGAGTAAAGGTCATCATCCGCTCATCATCAAAACCATTTTTTCGGAAAGGAGGCGTTTTCCCCATGGAAACATCCCACAGAAAGCTGCCGCCGCAGGTAGACAGCCGTCTGCGGCACAACATTTTGGAAATGCCATCTGAAATTCGAAAGGCCAGCGGCATTGTGATTTATGGCCGACGCATCAAGAGTCTTGTCTTTACCACCGATCTGGCCATCATCAAAAACTGCGACGCGGACGCGGTGTTTGCCGTTTATCCCTTCACGCCGCAGCAGTCCATCAGCGACGCCATTATCAAGGCTTCCTACATCCCCGTTTTCTGCGGCGTTGGTGGCGGAACCACGCAGGGGCTGCGCACCGTCTCCCTCGCCCGGGACGCAGAAGCACAGGGCGCGATGGGGGTGGTACTCAATGCCCCAATTTCCAACCTGAACCTCGTGGCAGTCTCGAAGGCGGTGGATATTCCCGTTGTGATTACCGTCGTGGATGCACAGACGGACATTGCCCAACGCATTGCGTCCGGCGCGTCCATCCTGAACGTGGCCGGAGGCGTCAACACCCCCACCATTGTGCGACAAATTCGTGCCGAATTCCCCGACTTCCCGATTATCGCCACCGGCGGCAATCGTCCCGATACGATTCTGGAGACCATCGAGGCCGGAGCAAACGCCATTACCTATACGCCGCCCTCGGCGCAGGAGCTTTTCAAAGCCATGATGAACCGCTATCGTGAGGAGTAATTCTTCTCCCTTTGGATGCATATTTTCCCGGTATGGGGCTATCCTATCCGTAAGCAGATCTTCTGAAAACGGAGGTGGCATCCATGCCGGGATTTCTTTCTGCCCTGTTGGCCGGGGCAGCCATGAGCGTGCAGGGCGTGATGAATACGCGCCTTGGGGAAAAGGTCGGTACATTGGAAACGAACGCTTTTGTCCAGCTGGTCGGCTTTCTGCTGGCGCTGCTGGTGGCTATTTTTTTCGGCAAGGGAAACATTCGTCTGCTGCCACAGGCTCCGTGGTATGCGTGGCTGGGCGGCGTGCTTGCGCCGGTCATTACGCTCACGGTCATGTGGGCCATCGGCAGCCTGACACCGACGGTCGCAATTTCCACCATTCTGCTGTCCCAGCTGACGATGGCAGCGTTGATTGACGTGTTCGGCTGGCTGGGCGCAGAAAAAGCCCCCTTCACATGGGAAAAATGGGTCGGTGTAGCACTGATGGTCGGCGGTGTGGTGCTCATGAAGTGGAAAACATAATCCACCGTTCGGAAAGCCTTTCGTCTGTCGGCGCTTTATGGCGCATCAGGACGAAGGGTTTTTCGCACGACGACAAAGCCTGTCATTTTTCGTGGAAGGATATTCCATGCTGTCTGACGAAATCTCCTGCTGAAAAAAACAGGAGGTACATTTCCTATGCTGCAATCCCTTCGCGATGGCGACCGGCTGATTGTGCGCATTCAGGGCGAGCTGGATCACTGCTGTGCGCAGCGGATCCGGCGCGATCTGGATGCGCTGCTAATGGATCGGACTGTTCGCACGCTGATTCTTGATTTTTCTGCCCTGACCTTCATGGATTCTTCCGGTATCGGCGTTGTGCTGGGACGATACCGCCTGCTGCGCGACCGGGGCGGTCAGATGGCCGTCTATGGCATGGATGCGCAGGTCAGTCGCCTGTTCCGCATGTCCGGTCTGGACAAGATTATCCGTCAGCTGGACAAACAGCAGGAGGCACGCGCATGAATCAGCACAATGAACGTCGTGAACACAACGAAATGGAAGCCCGATTTCTCTCCCTGCCGCAAAATGAATCCTTCGCCCGACTGTTGATTGCGGCCTTTGCAGCACAGCTCTCCCCGACCGTTTCCGAGCTGGCCGATGTCAAAACGGCGGTTTCCGAGGCCGTCACCAACGCCATTGTGCATGGCTATGAGGGGACGCGCGGTATCGTAACCATCCGCGCTCAAATTGACGGCACGCTGCTGACCATCGAGATTATCGACAAAGGGCGTGGCATCGCCGATGTGCCACAGGCGATGGAACCGTTTTTCACCACGCATCCCGAGCAGGAACGCAGCGGCATGGGGTTTGCCGTCATGCAGACGTTTATGGACGACCTGTCTGTTACTTCCACGCCCGGCCAGGGGACAAGCGTCCGCATGAAAAAGCGCATTCTGACCATGCCTGCACTGTGAAGAAAAGGCTGAAACCGCAGCAGTTGTTGCGATTTCAGCCTTTTATCATATTGACGGAGTGATTCAGTTGAACGACAAAATGGCAGAAACCATTCCCTGTTGAGAAGATTTCTGCCTGATTTTTGAACTGCACATTGGGGCTTATTTTTCCGCCCGTGCCCTGCGCAGCACCATGATCTGATCCAGAATATCCTCTGCCAGCTGCTTTTTGCTGCGCAGCGGATATTCGGTCTGCGTCTCACGGGTGATGAGCGTGGCAATGTTGGTATCCACATTAAATCCGGCACCAGGACGGCTGACATCGTTGAGGACAATCAGATCCAGATGCTTGGCAGCCATCTTACGCCGGGCGTTTTCCAGCAGATTCTCCGTCTCCGCTGCGAAACCAACCAGCGTCTGACCGGGACGTTTGTGTTCGCCCACAGCTGCTGCAATGTCCGGATTTTCCACCAATTCCACTGTGAAGGGCTGGCCGTCGTGCGCTTTCTTGTGCTTCTGCGAATACTGCACGGCAAAGCGGTAATCTGCCGGAGCTGCTGCCTGAATCACCACATCCATTGCAGGCGCGGCGGTTGTAACAGCTTCATACAGCGCCAGTGTGCTTTCCACGCGCTGTATGGTCATCTGCTCAGGCGCTGTGGCCGACGTATGACCGGCGATCACCGTGACTTCTGCGCCGCGGTTTCTGGCGGCCTCCGCAATGGCAAAGCCCATTTTGCCGGAGGAGTCATTGGTCATATAGCGCACAGGATCCAGACGTTCCCGGGTTGCACCGGCCGTAATCAGCACGCGCAAGCCCACCATATCCTGTCTGGGGCAAAGCAGCGAAACAATCTGTTGCACCACCTGCTCCGGTTCGCTCATGCGTCCGGCACCGGTGGCCCCACAGGCCAGAAATCCGGATTCGGGGCCGACAAAATGCACGCCACGCTGCCTGAGCGTCTGCACATTCTGCTGCGTTGCCGCTGCTGTCCACATGCCGGTATTCATGGCCGGAGCCAGCAATATCGGCGCTTTGGTCGCCAGCACGGTGGTGGAAAGCATGTCATCGGCAATGCCACAGGCCATTTTGGCCATGACGTTCGCCGTCGCCGGTGCAATCACGAACACATCGGCCCGTTGCGCCAGTGCGATATGCTCAACCTCCCACGTTTCAGGCCGGGCGAAGGTATCCGTAACCACGGGATGGTTGCTCAGCGTTTCAAAGGTCAGTGGCTGAACGAACTGCGTAGCGTTTTTCGTCATAATGACGTGAACCTCCGCCCCCAGCTTACGCAGCCGGGAGACGATTTCGCAGCTCTTGTAGACAGCAATGCCGCCCGTAACGCCCAGAACGACGTGTTTTCCCCGAATGGACGCAGCAGGAAGCTCACAGCTCATCGCTGTCATCTTCTTCATCCTTGTCGACCGGCTCGTCGTAGGTAATCAGACCGCGGTTGATTTCCTCCACCGCCGTCTTCAGGGGCTTCATGCCCTCATTGTCCAGCAGCGCCTTGCTGCCGCCAATAATCTGACGGCCACGCTTGCTGGCCTCTACCACCAGCGTATAACGGGAATCGGCATGCTTGAGCAGATCAAGGACGCAGGGATCGACGATTGACATATATGAGTTCCTCCTTATGATGAAAGCACTGAGCAGGTCAGGCTTCCTGTGGTCAGCCGCCCATTGGGGCAGCAGGAAACGCAATGGTTCTGATTATGCTTCCGGAACATCCACCGTGTAGCGGAGGGTGTTGAAGCGCTCCGCATTGATAATAGCGGCAATCCGTTCGGCACACTGGTCAACGCTGTCGTTGATCACGTTGTAGCGATAGTTGCTTTTGAGCATGATTTCGGAGCGCGAAATTTCCTCGCGCATGCGCACCTGTTCGGGCGTTTCGGTGCCGCGCCCTTCAAGGCGCTGGAACAACTCACGCATGCTCGGCGGAAGGATGAAAATGCTCACGCAGTCCTTCTCCGTCGCCAGCACCTGTGCCGCCCCCTGCACGTCAATATCCAGCACGACGTCCTGCCCCTGTTCCAGGCGGCGCGTCACCTCGCTGCGCAGCGTACCATAGTGGTTGGAAAACACCTGCGCATGCTCCAGAAATTCATGGTTCTCGACGCGCTGCAGGAAATCTTCCCTGCTGATGAAGTAGTACTCACGGCCATTTTCCTCGCCGGGACGCGGTGCACGGGTTGTCGCGCTGACGGAGAAAACGAGGCTGTCATCCAGCTCCATCAGGCGCTTAATGACGGTTCCCTTGCCTGTGCCGGATGCGCCGGAAATCACCAGCAGCATTCCCTTTCGTGTTTCACTCATGGGGGTTCTCCTCCTGTTGTTGATTACACGGCGTTTTGAATCTGCTCGCGCATCTTCTCAATTTCGCTCTTCAGATCGACCACACACTGGGCGATTTCAGCGTCGGAGCATTTGCTGCCGATGGTGTTGGCTTCCCGATTCATCTCCTGAATCAGGAAATCCATCTTCTTCCCCGTTTCGCCATCCGCATCCAGATAATGTTGCATCTGGTTGATATGGCTCTGCAATCGGGAAAGCTCCTCATCAATGGCGGATTTGTCAGCCATCAGCGCCACTTCCTGCGCCAACCGCGCCGGATCGACCGGTTCAATCGGCAGCGCAGCGAGCCGATCCGTCAGGCGCTGGCGGTATTCTTCCACCACCGTCGGTGCATAAGCCACAATCCGCTCACGCAGGGCGGCTGTGGCTTCCAGATGGAGCATCAGATCACGGCGGAGGTTTTCGCCTTCCCGGCAACGCATCTGCGTCAAATGTCCGGCGGCCTCGGTCGCTGTTTCGCGGCACAGGAGGCTGAGAGCTTCCTCATCCAGCGCGCTTTCCGTAACCGTCACAACGCCATCGAGCTGCATCAGGCGGCTGACGGTCAGATCGTTTGCACTGCCCGTCGCCAGATGAAGGGTCTGTGCGGCCTTCTGATACGCAACAGCCAGTGCTTCATCCACCGTAATTTCCCGATCTGCGCCACTCAGACGGCGCAGCGTGAGCTGAACGTCCACATGGCCGCGACAAAGACATGCCAGACTTTTCCGCAGCGAATCCTCCAGAAAGGTCAAGCCCTTCGGCAGCCGAATGGATAAATCCAGAAAGCGATGATTCACCGCCCGAAGCTCCACGGTCATTTCCCAGTCACCCTGGCACCGCGTTTCCTTGCCATAGCCGGTCATGCTCTGCATCCGGGGCACACCTTCCTTTCAGAAAAAATATTATATCACGTCCTTCAGGACTTTGCAAGCATTTTTGCGGATTTCCGGACGGCTTCCGACTAAGAATCCGCCTCGCCAACCATCCGGAACAGCAGATGCTCAATCTGCTCATACTGCGCCATCCCCCGTCCGGCCAGGTGGAGCAGAATTTCCGCCAGAAAGACAGGCAGCACCGCATCGTCCGGATGGCCGAAGCGCGCAAGCAGCTCGCGCGCCGCATCACTGATGGCGCAGATCAGCGGCTCATGGTACTGCTTCATCAGCTTGGATGCATCATAAGCCTGTGCGTATTGCTCCCAGATCGGCTGATACTGCGCCTCAAAGCTGCACAACGACCGGGCAATGATGCGAATGCCTTCCCGGAGGGTGGCGGCGGTGCGCGTCTCCTGTTGCAGCTGCGTCACGGCCTTTTGCCAGTCCTCCATCAAAACGCCAGCCACCAGCGCATCCTTGGAGGGGTAGTAATTGTACACCGTTCCGACCGCTACGGCGCAGCGTGCCGCCACAGCGCGAATCGTCAGCGCAGACCACCCCTGTTCCAGCAGCAACGCTTTCGCCTGCGTGAGGATGCTTTCCTGCAAATGCGCGATAATCTTGGGCATGCGCAACGCTCCTTTTTT
>CAZGKQ010000002.1:0-28642 GCA_964526125.1 uncultured Faecalibacterium sp. | reverse complement strand
AGGGGCGAATCGGAAATCATGGTGCAGATTTCGCCGCTGGCGAAGGGGAGGGAAGCGTCGCGAACATCGAAGTTGGTGCAGTAAGAATAAACGTAGTGGCTGCCAACCCGGTTGATGCCGGAATCCTCAAACAGATAGGGCGCATCCAGCACAACGGGATTTTCCGCCAGCGAAATCATATTCGCGCCCAGGCGGACGCAGCGTCCCGTTCCCGGAGCTGCTTCCAGACCTTCCGGCACGCCGCCGCCAAAGTACAGATAGCCCTGTCCGTCCTCATCGACCAGCACGGCCGGGTCAAACAGCCATTTGACGCTGTCGCACAGCGGCGTTTTCCGGCTGATGAGCGGTTGTCCCAGCGGATCGCGGAACGGACCGGTGGGGGAGAGGGCTTCCAGCACGCCGATGCCGTTGCCGCTGTCGGCGAAATACAGGAAGAAATGCTCCTGTCCGTCAATCGTCTTGTGGGCGGCGCAGGGTGCCCAGGAATTGCGTGCCCATTTGGCCAATCCATCCAGGCCGGCTGCCGGAATTTCGCCGTGATCCGTCCAGTTGACCAGATCGGCGGAAGAGAAGCAGCGCAGCGAATGAATGTGACCGTAGTGATTTTCCAGAATGCTTCCCTGATCGCTGTAATCCGGCGCGTCGGCGGTTAGATAGAGGTAGGCACGATCCTGCCAGACCATCACCCACGGGTCAGCACCGAAAACGTGGGTGACAACCGGATTGTGTTCCTCCAGCGGCTTGATGGGCGCTTCCAGCGTCAGCGGCGGATCGGGCAGATGGTCTGCCGTTTCCGGAATCCGCTCGTCCAGCATCGCGCCCCAGTAGGCGGCCTTGGCACGCAGCATGCCGTCAAAGAGCAGCGGATTGCCCGTGCCCTTCCAGTTCAGCAGCCAGGAGCGATCGTCCGTCAGTCCCCAGAGGGTGATGGAGTCAATCGGCAGCCCCTCCCGGCGGAGACGGCGCATCATCCGGAAGTAGTCGCGGTAGCGCACGGCCAGACGCATCTGCGCCAGCGGAGACGCGTCGTCCACGCGGATGTCCATTTCCGTGCTTTCGATGGTCAGCCCCAGCGCAGCAAAATCGCGGATGGCCTGTTCGTAGTCGGCGAAGGAGGGGTAATCCAGCCCAATGTGCGTCTGGAAACCAACGCCGTCAATCAGTCCTTCATCGTTCAGGCGTTTGACCAGCTGGTAGACCCACGGGGTCTTCTCCGGCTGGGCGACGTTGAAGTCGTTGTAGAACAGCTTCTGCCCGTTGACGCGGCAGGCTCGGGCGATGCGGAAGGCCTCGGGCACGAAGTCTTCCCCGAAAATCTGATACCAGCACGATTTGGTGCGGAAGCAGTTGGGGGCGTGATGATCCGGCTCGATGGCCTCATTCACCACATCCCACGCGTACACCAGCCCCGGCCAGGCGGCGTTGACCTCGCGCATCACATCGCAGATGTAATGGCGCATGCGCTCCTGCATCACTTCGCGGCTGACCAGCGGCGCATCCGGTGCGTCAGACCAGCCTTCGGTAAAGAACCAGCGCGGCGTCTGATTGTGCCACACCAGCACATGGAAGCGCACGGTCAGGCCGTTTTCTGCCGCCCAGTCCATCAGCGTGCGCATGGGCGTGAGGGTGAACACGGCGCGCGTGTTGCTCCCGGCGGCGATGGTGGCGGCGCGGCTGAGCAGCGACTCCGGCTTGGCGACGTTTTCCGCCGAAAGGGAGGAAAAGTGCCTGCGCAGGGCTGCTGCCTTGCCTGCATCGTTCAGCCACTGAGGGACAATGGCCGCACCGATGCGGAAATCGTCCTGATAGAAAGCTTTCAGGGACGGAACTTCATCCGCACGCAGCGGAGGAAAAGGAAAACCACTTGTCTGCATGGCACAAACCTCCCCAATTCGGACATTTTGAAAGTTAAAAGGCAAAAGAAGGTAAAGTAAGGGCGGATAACGTCGCCCGCAGCGGTTCGTTATCCGCCCAACGTGGGTTAGAAGGGATGGCTGAAGATCAGCAGACCCCTTCAAAAATGTGCTTACTCAGCAGTGGTAACGCCGATGCCATTGGCTTCGTCGAGGTACGCCTGCCAGGTGCCACGCATGGATTCCGCCTTCTCAGCCGGAGTCTCAGCCAGCGCGTACACGTTCCAGATGTACTGGTTGCCCAGGTCGTAGCCGGTGATCATGTCGGAGTACCAGGTGAACTGGTGCACCGGATCACGCATCATGGCCAGGGTGTCGTCCACAGAGCGCTCGTCACGGAACAGCTTCTTGTAGTCGGTCTTCCAGTCGTCGGTCTCGCCATAGCCGGGGGTGGGGTTGGTGAACAGGTTGTAGGCGAAAGCGATCTTCCAGGCACGTTCTTCGTCGTAGCAGGCCGGGATGACCATCACGTTGTCGCTGGGAGCAAACAGGTAGGTTTCAGACTGGGGTCCCTTGGGGAAGAACACGAAGCCGAAGTCGTCTTCCATATCCTGCAGGCTGGACACGAAGTATTCTTCATGCACCTGCAGCGCAACTTCACCATTGATGAAGGCCGTCTGGAAGTAGTCCCAGTTCGCGCCTTCCGGAGCCTTCATTTCGTACTTGCCGATCAGGTCGATGACCCAGTTCATGGCCTCCAGGAAGGCATCGGTCTCGGCGCCGTTGTAGTACAGACCATTTTCGTCCACCATGACGAAGCCGGCACCATTGGAGACGGCCGCAGCGGGCAGCAGGTGAGAGGAGAAGGACATCATGGCATAACGGTCGGTCACGCCATCGTTGTCGGTGTCACGGGTCAGCTTTTCGCACAGTTCTTCGAAAGCTTCCCAGGTCCAGGTGCCGTCGGCCTGCATGTCGTAGATGGATTCGGGGTCGATACCGGCCTCGGACAGCAGACGATAGTTGAAGAACACGCCCTTGCGCGGTTCGGCCTTCTCAGGACGCATCGCGTAGACGTCGCCGTCCTTGGTGTACAGGCTGGCGGTCGTCTCGTTCCACTTCTCGTCGGAGAAGTTCAGGCAGTCCAGGGTGGACAGGTCGTAGAACAGGCCGGCCTTGTAGGGAGCCAGCGCAGCGTCAGCGCGCAGAATCCACACATAGTTCTCGTCGCCGCCGGTGGTGGCGAAGTTGGTGAAGTCGGAGGGAGAGTCGCCCCACGTCGTGACATTCTTCTGCACGATCGTGAAGTTGTAGGTCTCTTCCAGCCAGGTGCGGTAGTCGTAGGTGGCTTCACCAGCATCCGTGGTGGGTTCGTCGTCGTGCCAGTCGGTGGACCACCAGTCGGCGACGATGATTTCCATGCCGCCCAGGTCGATGACGTTGCCGTCAGCATCACGATAGATGACGACGCCTTGATCCTCGTAGGGGTTCTCGACGTCTTCCGCGAACGCTGCGGGCAGCGCGCAGAGGATCATCACCAGAGACAGGAACAGAGCCAGATACCGTTTCATGTTTGGTACCTCCTTTTTATTTTCTTGCCCCATCATGGGGGCTAAGAAGCGAGAGAGTAGGGGAGCCGGGGCATCAGGGGGATTATCCCTTGATGCCGCTGGCTGCGATGGATTCCACGAAGGAACGCTGTGCGAACAGGTACAGCACCAGCAGCGGTGCGACCAGCATCAGCGTGCCGGTGGAAACCATCTGCTGCTGATAGCCCACGGAAGCGCCGCTGGCCAGACCCAGCTGAACGGACACATAGCTGTTCAGTCGGTCGGCGATGGTGGACGCTTCAATGCTCAGCAATTTCGTGTTGCCCAGGAACATCTTGGAGTAGAACGTGTCCGTCCACTGCCACACGAAGGCAAACAGGAAGCAGGACACCAGAATCGGCACGGCTTCCGGCAGAATGACGCGCCAGAAGGTCTTGAAGGTGCTGCAGCCGTCCACATACGCCGCCTCCTCCAGCGACTTGGGAATGCCGGAGAAGAACTGGCGGATCATGTAGATGTACAGGCCGTTTTTCAGACCCATGCAGGTGGCCGACATCAGCGCGTAGGGAACGGCCGAGCCGCGCAGGTTCAGCGGAGCGCCGGTAATCGCCGTGAAGATGCCCAGAATGTCGAAGAAGTTGAAGTGCAGATACAGCGAGGAGGAAATGGTTTGCGGCGGAATGATGACGGTGAGAATAACCGCCATGAACCAGAACTTCTTGAACGGGAAGTCAAACCGCGCAAAGCCATAACCAACCAGCGTACACGCCGCGATTTGCAGCAGGGAGACCCAGCAGGAAACAAACAGCGTGTTGGTGAAGGTCGTGCCGTAGTTCAGCAGCGTTTTGCTGGCGGCCAGCTCGTAGTTTTCCGTCGTCAGGTGGCGCGGAATGGAGATGACCGTGGAGTCGTACAGGTCGCGCTCCTCCATGAAGGAGACGCTCAGCTTGCCCAGCAGCGGCTGAATAATCATGAAGCACAATCCGAACAGCAGCAGGAAGCGCAGCAGCTGATAACCCTTGCGGCGAACAACCTTGCGCAGCAGGTAGCCGCCGGACTTCCGGTTGCGAACCCAGAAGCTTTCACTGGGGTGGGCATGCGCCGCAGTATTCTTACTCATCGGTACTTACCACTCCCTTCAGAATCAAGGCGGAAACTGCAATCATCAGGATGGCTACGGCAAAGTAAATCCAGGCCATGGCCGAGGAGAAGCCGTAGTTGAACCGCAGGATTTCTTCGCTGATCTTCTCCATGATTTCGCTGTCAGTCTTCATGAAGAAGTCGATGATGGTGTAGATGACGTTGACGATCAGCAGGGGAGAAACCATCGGGAAGGTGATCGTCCAGAACGCTTCCCACTTGGAGCAACCTTCCACGTCCGCCGCCTCGTAAAGGCTCTGGGGGACGTTTTGCAATCCGGAGAGGAAGACGATGATCTGGATGCCGCTGGCCATGACGATGTCATACAGCTCATCCACCAGCGAGAAGACCACGTCCAGCAGGTCGCCGCCCAGACCCGTCAGCTTCAGGATGTTCATCAGCGAATCCGACAGGGTGAAGGTGGTGGTTTCCTGAATCATGTCCTGCATGCCGGACATCAGGGAGTTGTCCGTTTCCAGACCCAGCAGCACGCCGCTGGACAGAATCACGGGCAGGAAGAAGATCGCACGGACAAAGGCGCGCCCCTTGAATTCCTGATTCAGCACGATGGCAATGACGAAGGAGACAACCAGAATCGCCAGTGTGTGCGTGACCATCACACCGGTCTCTTCCAGAAGCATCTGGTTGAATTCCGGGTCGATGGTGAAGGCCTTGATGTAGTTGCTCAGGCCGATGTAGGTGGTTTTGAACCCCTGACCGGCCGTGACTTCCACGTTGCACAGGCTCATCCAGAAGGAGTCAATCAGCGGCAGCAGCATGAAGCAGAGGAAGCCGATGATGAACGGCAGGATGAAGAGATAGCCGGAAATCGCACGACGGGTGCGGATGGACAAACGCTTGCCGATCATTCAATCACCTCCTGTGTGGTGGCCGTGTAGCTGCGAGCCGGAACGGTCACGCCGTTCAGCTCCACATCGACATAGCCGTAGTTGACGTAAACCTGCGTGCCGTTTTCGTAGGTCGTAATGGTGACGTTACCGTTGCGCTCGTGGCCGACCATTTCCTGATCGAAGATGCCACTGAGCGTCTCACTGTACTGCTTGACCTGGGCTGTCATGTCGTCCAGCACCAGAGAAGCATCCGCGCCGTAGTATTCCGAGTAGAAGGAATCCTGAAGCTCATAGACGCTGCTGGCGAAGAGCGTGTACTGAAGGCTGGCACCCATTTCGGCGCTGCGCAGGAGCAGCTCTTCCGCGTCGTCGGCGAGGTTCAGGGATGCGCCCGTGTAGGTGACGCGGCTGTGAAGCGCGGCGGTGTAGAAGGGAACGTACTCGTCGATGATGGAGTACTGCGCGCCATCAAAGTCCATATCGGTGATGATATTCGACCAGACAGCCGCGTAATCGTTGCCCTGGCGGATCATGACGCTCTGGCCACCAGCGCGCAGGGAAGAAAGCTTTTCGACCTGAAGGTCAAGGACTTCCTCACGGGTGGTGTGATCCTTGGCGTCGTAGTCCGAAGAGAGCATGTAGCCAATGTCGCGGAAGGAAACGTTGGCGTTGTAGTCAGCAGCGGTGCTGGACAGCGTATCAACGTTTTCCATGGCCAGTGCAGGCTTAATCAGGTAGTAGGACTTGCGATCGTCTTCATCCTCCGGGCCGTACCAGATGGTGCTGTAGACGGGAATGTTGGCCTGCTCACGGGTGGTGAAGCGCGCCGCATCGCGATAGCCCAGGAAGCCGTCCATCAGGTCGCTGTCATACGCGAAGGACATCATGCCGTCCAGATAGAGGGGGATGTTGGCGTTGGCCGCCGTCTGGGTCAGCTCCTTGAAGTCGCTTTCCGAACCAAGCTCGCTGATGAGCTTCACCTTCTTAAGCAGCTTCTGGTTCATGCCGCCGTTCATCCAACCGCTGTAGCGGATGGTGAGGTTCGGCAGACCGCGCTGCACCAGTTCGCGCAGCAGCTCCGTCGCCTGTTCGTAAGTCGTCATGGCGATTGGGACGCTGGTGGGGATACCGGCCACCTGCTGCACCTTGTCAATTGCGCCAATGAATTCCACATTCACCGCAGCGTCCGCATCGACCGTCTGGGCGGCGAAATCCGGATAGAGGGTCGTCAGGTAATCGCGGTAGGAAGCCGCCATGTCCATGTAGCCGGTGTCGGTCAGGAAACGATAGCGCTGGCGAATCGTGCCGGTGGGATGTTCCGTTTCAAACATGTACACGCTGGTGTTCGTTCGCTCGGAAACATCGTAGGCATCGCCGTGAACGATGGAATAGGTGGCGCTGACGGTGTTGTAGGAGGTCAGGTGGCCGGAAATGTCGGCGTTGATGCCGGCCCAGGCCGCGCCATCTTCCAGAATGCAGACGAATGCGCCGTCCCCGTTCGAGATGCCGAAAACCGGGAAGTTGATGCGCGTTTCGTTGGTGATCTGCGTGCGGATGGATGCCCAGTCCCAGCCGTAGAGGTTGGCGTAGTAGGCATTCTGCTTCAGCTTACCATTGTTGAAATTGATGAGGGCGCCGCTGCCGTCAGGGACGAGTATGAAGCCTTCATCATCCGTGCCGCCCGCGCCGAAGGAGGGCAGCAGGGTCAGGGCAGTCAGCGGATAGTCCACATCGTAGGCCAGGTCGTCCAGCGGCACTTCCACCACCAGGTCGTTGCCTTCCAGCCGGAAGATGATGGAGACATCGAAGACGGCCTTGGCGGTCGTGTTCTCCTTCTGCACAATGCGGCTGTTGTCATACTCCAGATCCTCGGCGGTGTAACCGGCCTCGGCGAAGTAGGTTTCGGCATACGCCTTCTGATAATCCTTCGTGCCGTCGCGCAGCACCCAGACGTGCTGTTCGGCCAGGTCGGGATAGGTGGCCAGAAGCTCTTCCTTATTATCGTTCTTGCGCAGCTTGTCGATGTTGTATTCGCGGTAGTACTCCTTCATGGCCTTCTGCTGCTTCGTGGTCATCTTCTCCAGATAGACCTGCATGCGATCGGCGGTAATGGCAGTCGGGATCGCATAGGAGCGTTGCAGACGGCCAACGGAGTAGTTCAGGCGGACGGAGCCGTCCTCCTGCATGACCACCTCATACACATCGTTGGTCACGCTGTGCTCATTCGAGGTGAAGAGCGTGGTCATGCCCGTGGACGTGGAGTAGGTGAGGGTCATGGTGGAGTTGAGCTTGTTCTTTTCCACCGGCAGGGCGATGGGATCGCTGTCTGCTGCCAGGGGAGAGGAGTACCAGACGTGACCGGTTCGCTTATCGGTCAGGGTGAAATGGGTCGTTTCCGGATCCAGCTCGAAGCGAAGGATGTCGTTCTCCATGACCATCTCCGTTTCCGGAGCCGTGTAGCCGTAGAGGGGGACGTTGTGGCCTTCTGTTTCTTCGGAGGTGTCAAACAGGGGAATGATGACGTAGTTCGTCAACAGCGCCAGTGCCAGGAGAAGAATCACACCCAGCACGATGCGCACAGTGATGCGCCGTTTCATGTATGTTCTCTCCTTTCGTTAATACAGGCGGAAGAGGATTTCTTTGTACAGGGAGATGAAGTAGCCGATGCCGTCGCCCACCAGGGAGAAGAACAGCAGCAGCAGGAAGATGATCACGACCATGGCGAAGAGCGTGATGATGGTGAAAAGCAGCGTCTTGCCAAAGGAGTAGTCATGCGTCTGCATCATGCCGCTGATAATCAGTGCGCCGCTCCAAATGAGGGAGAGACCGTCCAGCACATAGTAGAACGAGCCTTCGTTGACGGTGATGCCGTTGGACAGCACGATCATGATCGCCTGAATGATCACATAGGGGGTCAGCGCGTAGCAGGTGGCAATGTAAACGTCCTTGAACGTGCCTTTGCCTTCAAACAGCGTGGTCAGTCCCCAGTTACCGGCGACGAAGAAAATCAGCGGCAGCAGGACGGACAGGCACTGCTGAAGGATATTGACTTTCGGCCAATACACGTTCATGAACAGGAAGGGCGTGAACTGCATCTTCAGCAGACGCACCAGCAGCACCAGGAACACGATGATGTTGGCTGCTGCCAGCGATCCACGCTTTTCACGGCTCAAATCCCAGAAGCCATCGAAGGGATGGAAGATGACGTAGAGTGAGTACTTGAGGGAGGAAAGCAGGCGATGCCACTTCTGCTTATCGGTTACTTTGGAAAGAAGCGTCATGCGTTATCCACCTCCATCTTGATTTTGCGAATCCGCCCGATGAGCAGCGGCAGACACACGGCGACGGCCAGAACGCCGAAGATCCAGCCGATGTTCTCCTCCACCAGCTCGGAGCGGTAGTAGCGGAACGCCTCGGAGTAGTTGCGGCTGTCACGCGCCATGGCGAAGTAGTCGCAGGCCTCCTTGTACTGCTTCTGCTGAAGCAGCGCACGGCCAATGCCGATGTAGGCCAGGTCGTAGTTGCCGTTGCGCTTCATGACCTCGCGCCAGGAGTCGGAAGAACCGGTGTAGTCGCCGCTCTGATACTGCTCGGTGGCCGTGTAGACCAGCTGGCCGTATTCCGTGGGGGTCATGATGGTTACGGCGCATTCCTGCGAGTCCAGAATCAGCAGGTCGTAGCCCTGATGTTCCAGCGCCGCCGGGGTGAGGAAGTAACCGTCCATGTTGCCCACACCGCCGAACGCCCACAGCAGGTTCCCTTGCTTGTCGTAGGAGAAGATGCGGTTGTGCGTTTTGTCAATGACGGAGTAGATGCCGTTGTCCAGCACCGTCACGTCCACAAATTTGGACGGGCCGCTGTTGGTGATGTTCTCATTGCCGCCGACCCATTGCAGGTCGCCGATGGGCGGCTCAAGGCCGTTTTCAATCAGGATGTTGGTGCCGATGGAGTTCAGACGGCGAATCGGCTTGGCCTGACCGGACATCAGCTCATTGGCATCGAAGGTCTGGGTCACGACGAAGAAGAAACCGTCCTTGTCAATGGCAATGTTGTTGTATTCCGTCGGCACGAAGGATTCCTGCTGGGCGCGCTGTTCCTTGGTGGAGATCATGCGCCAGATCAGCTCATACCAGGTGTACTTGACCTCGCTCGCGCCGATGAAGCCGGTGAAGGTGGCATCGGCTTCGTACTTGATCAGGCCGCGGTTGACATTCTGCGCCAGACAGTAGACACGGCCTGACGTATCGGCCACCAGCTTGGTCGGCAGGAAGGCGGAAGCCTGGTCGAAGGTGGTATCCTCCGGCTTGGTGAAGGTGAGCAGGAGGTTCAGATCTTTATCCACCTTGAGGATGCGGTTGTTGCTCGTGTCCGCGATGTAGAGCGTGCCGTCTTCAGCGACGAATACGTCCTGCGGTGCATTCAGCGTGGCCGGTTCGGCTCCCTGAATGGTGTCGATGATGCGCGTGAGGGTGTATTCCTCGCCGCTGCGCGTCACTTGCAGGATGCGGTTGTTACCCGTATCGACGATGTAGATGTCATCGCCCTGCACGTTCAGACCCTTGGGGGCGACGAAGTCTTTTTCCAGCCCCAGAGAGGCGCTGGTCAGCACGGCTTTGGTGCGATATGCGTCAGGAGACTGACGCTGATCAGACCAGTAGTCGTAGGTGTAGGTGTAGGCGTAATCATAGCCGTCTGCGGCAAGTGCCGTACTCGTCCCGATCAGGGCAGCGAGGAGGCAAACCGCCATCAGACAGGCACACAGGCGTAAAGAAATGCTTTTCATCTGCGACATGTCCTTTCTCGCTTAATCCTTCAGGCCGGAGGTGGCCATGGTTTCAAGAATCTGACTCTGGCTGAGGATGAAGGTTGCAATCGGCACGGCCATGACCACCACCGTGACCGCGGCGGCCTGACCGGTACGCGCAACGCCGCCGGCCTGAATCTGTTGCAGGGCGTAGACAAGCGTCTTCTGCGCCTCGGAGTAAATGACGGTGGAAGCCTTGGAATTCCACAGGTTCTGGACGGAGAAGATGATTAGCGTCAGCCAGGCCGGCTTGACGTTGGGCATCACGATCTGCCAGAAGATGCGCAATTCCTTCGCACCGTCAATCTTGGCGGATTCAATCAGCGACGTGGGCAGACCTTCCATGAACTGCTTCATCAGGAACAGGCCGATGGGTGCGGCGAAAGCCGGGAGAATGACCGCCCAGTGCGTATCGACGATGTGCAGGTGCGTCATGGTCAGGTAGTTCGGGATGGCGGTGACGTAGCCGTTGAACATCAGGGCGGTCACGACCAGGGAGAAGAACTTTTTGCCCAGCGGGAAGTCGTACTTCGCCAGCACATAAGCCGCCAGCGAGGCAATCAGCAGATGGCCAAACGTACCGACAACGGTAATGACCACGGTGTTGGTGATGTAACGGGAGAAGGGAACCCAGCTCTGGCTCATGGTGACCAGCAGGTCGGAGAAGTTGTCCAGGGTGGGATTGCGCGGAAAGAGCGTCGGCGGAAAGCGGAACAGCTCATCCAGCGGCTTCAGAGAAGACGAAATGGCGAATACCAGCGGAAAGGCCATCATGCAGGCGACCACGAACAGCAGCAGCCCCACCAGAAAGTCGCCAACACGGGAGCGGTTGGGCTTGCGGTGTTTCATGGACGATTTCTGCGCCAGCTTCTGCACCTTCTTGGGCACTTGAATCGGCGTGCCGTCAGGGCCGACCGGCCCCTTATAGCCTCTTACAGGATATGTACTCATGTGCCGATCCTCCTCAGTGCGCTCTGAATCAACTTGTTGCACAGGATCATCACCAGGAACAGCAGCGTGGCGATGGCGGATGCATAACCCATTTCAAAACGGGTGAAGCCGTAGTCAAACAGGTGGGTGACGACGGTGTGAGCGGCGTAATCCGTGGAGGGGAAACCGGCCAGCGCCATCGGCACGTCGCACACGCCGAAGGCCGACGTGATGGACATGACCGCGCCGAACATCAGCATGGGCTTCATGTTGGGCAGGGTGATGTACCACAGCTCCTGCCAGCGGTTGCGAATGCCGTCGACATAACCGGCCTCATACTGGGCACGGTCAACGCCCTGCAAACCGGCCACGAAGGACAGGAAGCCGGTGGACATGCTCATCCACAGCGTGACGATGATAATCACCGGCATGATGTAATCCGGATTGGTCAGCCAGAGGATGGGGGCATTGATGATGCCCAGATCCATCAGGATGGCGTTCAGGTAGCCGTAAGCATCGCCACGGAAGATGATGGAGAAGATGTAGTAGGCATTACCGGCGATGGAGGGCGCATAGAAGATGACCACGGCGATGGTGCGGATCCAGCGCGGCAGCTCGTTAATCAGCCAGGCAAAGCCGAAGGACATGATGTAGCCGATAGGGCCTGTAATCACGGCCAGCAGGAAGGTGTTCTTCACCGCCGTCAGGAACACATCGTCCTTCAAAATCAGGGTGATGTAGTTCTGTGCGCCGATGAAGCGCGCCGGTTCCAGAATGTTGTTGTAGGTGAAGGAATAGTAGATGGACGTCAGCATCGGGAGAATGTAGAACGTCAGGAACAGAATCGCATAGGGCGCCAGAAAGGCGTAGCAGAACTTCATGTGCTTGGCCTTATCCCAGGCGATGATGGTGTTGCGCTTCCTGAGCATGAAATACTTTTTCAGGAATGTGGCCATGGTGATTCGCTTCCTCCTTTCGCTCAGGGCGTTTCGGTATCGATCGGCAGACCGAATTCCAGACGCTTCTTGTTGATTTCTTCGTCAATGGTACGGGCGTAATCCAGCAGCGTTTCGCGCGCGTCCGTCTTGTCGTTGGTGACCTTGCGCACGGCGTTGGTCATGTGGCGCGTGGTGTAGTAGCCACCGGCAACCTCGCGGAAGCCCACAGCCCACGTCATCTGCTCGCGAATGACGGCCAGCTGCTCCTCAGACCAGGCCAGCTGTTCAATGGCGGCGATGTTAGCCGTGGCGTAGCGTGCGGAAGAACCCAGAACGGCTTCAATCTCGCGGCCAAAGCGCACCTGCGCGTCGGTGGAGGTCCACCACTTCATGAAGCTCCAGGCGTTCTGCTTCGTCGTTTCGCTGTCCGTGGCGATCATCATGCAGCACGCGCCCTGGGAATGCACGGAGTGGTCAACATAAGTCGTGCCGTCCTCGGCGGTGACGAGCGTGCCGGGCATGATGGCCATATCCCACAGGCCGCGGATTTCCGGCGCGGAAACGGTCAGGGTGTTGTAGGTGGTGTAGTCGAAGATACCGATCGGCATCTCGCCCGAACGGAAGCGGCTCACGAAGTCGAACACCGTGGGCAGACCGTAGTCGTTATAGAGGCTGGTGTAAAGCTCGAAAGCCTGAACGCCCACCTCGGAGTTGATGGTGGTATGCGTGGCATCCTCATTATAGAGCGCGCCGCCGCGTTGATAGAGCATGGAGTAATAAGTAGAAAGGTTCGGTGCGGTGATGTCGGGGTAGGGGATACCGATGGACATGTTTGCGCCCTGAATCGTGGGTAGCATGGCGATCAGGTCATCCCACGTTTCCGGCACTTCCAGGCCGTATTCTTCCAGAATGTCGTTGCGGTAGAACAGCACGGAGCACATCTGCGTCTCCGGCAGGGCGTACAGGCCATCGTTGAACTGGAAGGCAGCGTAAGCACTGGGATAGAACTGCTCCAGCACCGTGTCGAGGTCTTCAAACTGTCTCAGGTCTTCCACCGCGTGGCGCAGCGCATAGTTGACGGGGTTCCAGCTGTCGGTGGAAATCACCACGTCCGGGCCGTTACCGGCCACGACAGCGTTCAGCAGGGCGTTGGGGTCAACCAGCATGACGTTCACCTTCACGCCATAGGTGGGGGTGAAGGTGTCGTCGACCATCGTCTTCAAAACGGTGGACTGGTCGCGACCGGTCAGAATCCAGACTTCCAACACGTCCTCAGAATCTTCATAGACATCGCCCAGGGCGTTGTAGTCCACAAAATAGGAAGTGATGCAGGACTTGATTTCATGCAGCGCACGGTCGATGAAGTTTTCCGAGGGCTGCTCGGCGCTGTGGCCGTCCGCCGTGATGGCGATCAGGTCAATGTCCAGCTTGACTTCGCGCATGCTCTGCATGGAAGTACCCAGAGAGGTGATGTTATCCTTGAAGTTGGTGAAGGATTCGGTGATTTTCGCGGAGTCGTCCACGAATTTTTCCAGCTGCACGGCCAGCGTCTGCGCCACCGCAATGCGGTCGGACTTCTGGCCGGTGATGGCGACGGTGTCGTCCACCAGCTTGTAGAGCAGGCGGCTTTCCAGCTCCATCGCCTCAATGATTTCGGGGTAAACCTGATCGAGGTGATAGTCACGATAGCGGTCGGGGTTCACGCCAGTCAACACCAGCAGCTTGCGGTACATCTGGTTCAGGCGGTAGATGCTCTCTTCCATGTCGGAGAGAATGGTACCCATGTCGCCCAGCGTCGCTTCCAGGCGGAGGGTGTGGCTGCCTGCTTCCAGATAGAAGCGGTAGGGCGTGCCTTCCTCATCGGAGAGGGTGTTCATCGTCCAGGTGCTGCTGTAGGGGAAGGAGACGTTCTCCATGCCGGCAAAGGGAATCTGGCCGTCGATGTAGAGGATGCGGCTGGAAACGCTGCCGCGGTTGTAGGTCTGACGACCCTTGATGGTGATGTTGTACCAGCCGCTTTCCGGAACCTCGAAGCTCCATTCGATCCACTGTCCGGCATCGCGCCAGGCATCGCCGCCGATGTAGTTCAGCACCGTCTTGCTTACGTCGCAGGGGATGGTGGCCGGAGAGGAACGGTCATAGCGAGCGTAGAGGGAAGGGGAGGAACGCAGCGAACTGTCCTCGCCCTGAAGAATCAGCTCATAATCGGCGCTGACGTTGTTCTCCTGCGGCTGCGCAGCGGCGTAGTCGGCGTAGGACTGCATCTGCTGCGGCACCGTCAGCGTCATGGCGGAAAGAATCATCGGCTCGCTGTTGGCGTTCAGGGTGATGGTGTTTTCACCGGCTTCAAAGTAGAAGCGATACGGTTCGGTGATGTAGCCCATCGCGTCGCGGCAGTAGGCGGTCTGCCAGTCGAAGACTTCCGTCTGCGACGGGCGGATGTCATTGCCCTGCGAGTCCTGGCGCACTTCACCGCCGTCATGCCACAGGCGGCTGAAGGTCATCGTGTCCGCACCGTCAAAGGGCAGGAGGCCGTTGATGAGGATTTCGCGCTCCAGGTCAACACCACGCGCTTCCACCGTCAGGTAGGTCAGCGCAATGTTATAGAAGCCGGATTCGGGAACATTCACGGTGAAGACGGCGGAGGAGCCATTGGCGGTGTAAACGCCCTCCTCACGCAGCTCGATGCCCTCGCCCGGCTGCACTGCTGTCACGTCCACGGAAATGTCCTGCGTCGCATCCACTGCGTCTTCGTGCGCTTGCAGATACAGGGCGTAGGTATTGTCACGGCCAATATCGCCGATGCTGGTATTCAGGTCGGTGCCTTCATACTTATCCTTGTAGCTTTCAACGCCGGATGACAGGACAAACCATAGCACCAGCGCCAGCACGACCACGATGGCCGCGATCCATTTTCCGTACTTGCTGCCAAACGAGCGCTCCATCTTTCCGTCGTCCCTCCTTCAATTTGTGCCGCATTTCAATTTGCAAAACGTATCGCCTCATGCAAAACGGGACGATGATGCAAAACGGCTTACTTTCAACCATATTATAAATGCTACAGCGGATAATTTCTTATCAAATTTTGTTCGTCTTTTCTCAATGTTTGCTTGAAATTCGTTGTGCTTTGTGATATGATGGTGAAAAAGGGGTGCGAAAACGCTGAATTCTGCACGAAAAGGGAGGAAAGGCGCGTATGAACAACCGGCAGCTGATTGATGAACTGGATCGCCCCAGGACAGCCAGCGGATTCCGCGTGATGAAGGGAGAACGCGAATTCATCACTTATCAGAAGAACGCGACGGTGCGCGTATGGTACGGCGCGATTACGGATATGTATGAGATGCACTATCATTCGGCGGTGGAAATCTGTCTGCCAACAATGGGGGGGTGTCAGGTCACGACGCAGAAGGAAAAGTTCTTCGTCCGCGAGGGCGAGGTGCTGATTATTCCGCCGGGCGAACCGCATGCGCTAAAAATGGATCAGGGCAATGCGCGGTATCTCATCATCTTTGAGATGAACGGTGCGTTCACAATGAAGGAATTTTCCGCCCTGCGCGCCCTGATGCTGCGCACGATTTATCTCAACCGGGAGGAAGAGGTGACGGCGGAGGTGCATGCGGTGCTGATGGAACTGGTGAAGATTTACGAGAGCTACTCCACGCTGCGCAATCTTCACTGCTATGCGCGTCTGCTGGACATGTACGCGCTGCTGGGGGAAAAGTACCTGCCGCGCATTGCCAGCCGGGAGGAGATGAACGCCATCAACCGGATTTCCGGCGAGGATGCATTTAACCGGGCGCTGGAATATGTCAACAAGAACTACGCCGAAGACATTACGCTGGATTCGCTGGCGGATTATGCCGGATTCAGCCGCTATACCCTCAGCCGCATGTTTACCCGGCATACGGGCAACACCTTCACGCAGTACCTGAACACGCGGCGCGTGTCGATGGCGGCGGAGCTGCTCAGCCAGTCCGATCTGCCGGTGACGCAGGTGGCGCTGCGCGTAGGCTTTGGCAGCATCGCCACCTTCAACCGCGTTTTCAGAGCCATTCGCGGCTGCACGCCCAGCCAGTTCCGCAATGTCTACAGCGCGGAAAAGATGGTATACTGATTTTTTGCCTTTTCCGGATTTGGGGGATTGACAGAAAAATGTTTTTGTGATATTGTCTACACCATCGAAAATCCCCTTCATTTGCCGACAGACGGCACAGACAGAAAACAGACAAAAAGGAGCGAAAAACATGATTGCGCAGACCCCTCCGATGGGCTGGAACAGCTGGGACTGTTACGGCGCCGCAGTCGATGAAAAAACGGTTCGCCAGAATGCGGACTACATGGCGAAAAACCTGAAGCAATATGGCTGGGAATACATCGTGGTGGATATTCAGTGGTATCAGCCCACGGCCAGCTCCCACGCCTATGAGCCGTTCTCCCATGTCATCATGGATGAATATGGCCGCCTTCAGCCGGCACCAGGGCGCTTCCCGTCCTCCGAAGGCGGCAAGGGCTTTAAGCCGCTGGCGGATTATGTGCATTCGCTGGGGCTGAAGTTTGGCATCCACATCATGCGTGGCATGCCCCGGATGGCGGCGCATCAGCATCTGCCGATTCTAGGCAGCGATAAGGGCTGCCATGAGGCGGCCAATCCCAACAGCATCTGCGCCTGGAATCCGGATATGTACGGCTTGTACTGCGACCGTCCGGAAGCGGCGGCGTATTACAACAGCATCTTCCAGATGTATGCGCAGTGGGGCGTTGACTTCATCAAGTGCGATGATATTGCCCGGGAATATCCGCATTGCCAGAAGGAAATTGAGCTGATTTCTGGCGCTTGCCGTGCGTCTGGCCGCGATATGGTGCTCTCGCTTTCGCCGGGACCTGCACCGGTGGAGCGTGCGGAGCATTTGAAGCGTTATGCCAACATGTGGCGCATCACCGATGACTTCTGGGATGACTGGCGGCTGCTCAAGGGCATGTTTGAGCGCGCGGAAAAGTGGTGCGTGCATGCGGCACCGGGTCACTGGCCGGATGCGGACATGCTGCCGCTGGGAGCGCTGCGCCAATGCACCGACGTGAACGACTGGACGCATTTCACCCAGGCGGAACAGCGCACGATGATGACGCTGTGGAGCATGATGCGCTCACCGCTGATGATGGGCGGCGAAATGACGAAGAACGACGCGTTCACCCTGTCGCTGCTGACGAACGCGGATGTGCTGGCGATTGGCCAGCAGAGCTGGTGCGGCCATCCGCTGACGACCACGGAGACGGAAAGCCTGTGGCTTGCGCCGCGTCAGGACGGTTGCGGCATGTATGCGGCGCTGTTCAACCTGTCGGACGAGGAGCGCACGGTGTCCATCGCGCCGGAGATGCTGGAAGGACACGTCGGCAAGGCGCGCGAGCTGTGGACTGGCCGCGAGGAGACGGCGGAAAACGGCCTGACCGTCACGCTGCCTGCGCACGACGCGGCGGTTTTCCTGATTTCCTGAAAATAAAATAAAACAAGGGTGCATGGCAAAAAAGAAGGGTCATGCGCCCTTTTCTTCGCGCAAAAATTGAGTCGAAAATGTAAAAAAACTGCTGGAAAGGTTGACAAGTGGCGATGTTTGATTTACCATGTAAATTGCGATAACTGTGAAATTCCGCTCCCCATGGGAATGGGATGATTTATCCCCATTGACCGCAGGTTTCCGATGGTGAATGGGGATCAGATGGAGGCAAGAAGCAAGATGAGGAAGCTGGGAAAGAAATTCCTGTCGTTCCTGCTGGTGCTGGTCATGGGCTTATCCATGATGGTTCCGGCGACGGCCACTGAGCTGACGATTTTTCAGCTGGAATTTCTGGGAATGTATGTGGACAGCCAGGGAAGCTATGTGACCGTGCCGCTGACGGGCGAATTTACCGTCATGCAGAACGGCAAGGCGGTCAATCGCCTGAAGGTCACGGCCTTTGGCTGCGAGCCGATCACCCTAACGGGGACGGGCAATGTGCAGCTGATTCCCGACATGGATACCATGCCGGAAGAAGCGATTGTCAACAGCAGCTATACCGTCTCGATCAGCGATGGCCGCCTGAACAATGCGGTGATCGCTGTCATGACGGATACCGGTCTGTTCAAGGTGCATACAGAAAGCCGTTCCTCCTTTGCGTTGATCAATGAGCGCGGCGAAACGATTATGACCTTCCAGACGGATAACCGGGGCGATTATACCCTTCCGCAATCCATCAAAGCCGGGCAGTATACCCTGCGCATGACGGAGGCGTCCCTGGCCATCGAAAGCTGGCGCGACAAGATTATCAACGTGGAGCGCTATACCGGCCCGGAGTCGGTGATTGAAATTGACGCTTCCTATTATTATTCTGCGCCGACGATGGTGCCCACGGCTACGCCAACACCTACCCCGACACCGACACCCACGCCTACGCCGACACCAACACCGACGGCCACGCCCACGGCGACACCGACGGAAGAACCGACGGAGGCGCCGACGGAAACGCCGGTGGTGACGGAAAAACCGACCGAGAGTCCGACGGAGGTGCCGACGGAAACGCCGACGCCCACGCCCACGGCGACACCGACCCCCACGCCGACTCCTACGCCGACCCCGACACCTACCCCCACGCCCACCCCGACACCTACGCCGACCCCTGAACCGGTCAACGGCGCGGTGCAGATCAGCATGAGCGGCGTGAACGCAGCGGTGGCCTATGCCATCACCAGCGCGGACACCGAAGAGAGCCGCAGTGGCTATCTGACGGAAGGGGAAGCGGTGCTGGAGCAGGAGCTGTATAAAGGAAACTACACCGTGTCGCTGACGCTGCCGGACGGCGTGCTGCTCACCAGCGTCAACGGCTATCCGAACCTGCAGAAGAAGACCGTGGAATGGATGGTCAACGTCGAGCCGATGCAGACCCACCGCTACGAGGTGGAGTTGACGCAAAGCGGCGGCATCACGGGAAGCATGGAAGAAATGTCCGCTCCGGCGGAAGTGACGATTTCCGGCCAGCGCATGAGTGAAACGCTCTCCGTGAACGGGGCGTTTGTGCTTTCGGAGCTGTATCCCGATACTTATCAAATTACGGCAAAGCTGCCGCGCGGCCTCTATGATGCGCCGGAATGGTTCCTGATGGACACGGTGGACGGCGTGACGGCCTCCCTGACGGTGACGGTGAATCCGGGGGAAACGGTGGTGCTGCCGCAGCTGTGCAACCGAGCGACGGGCGAAGCGTCCGGCACGGTGCTGGATGTGCAGGGGGGAGCCATTGCCGGTGCGCTGGTGCAGCTGACAAAGCAGGACGGCACGCTGGCCGCGGAAGCCGTCACGGATGAAAATGGCGCATGGCAGCTGGATCTGCTGGAATATGGCACATATCTGATTACCTATGACACCATGAACGAAACGGCCATTGCCAGCGGCACCCTGACCATCAGCGAAGATCCGGTCGTGCTGACGGCGCAGGCGACGCAGCTGGCGACGCTGAATGTCCATGTGTTCCGCGATAATAACAACAACGGATCTCGCAGCCAGTATGAGGAAGGGGTGGCTGGCGCAAAGCTCAGCCTGATTTCCATCGTGGGCGGCATGGAAGTGGTGGAAGCGGAGGGCGAATCGGACCGTGAAGGCGAAGTTACGCTGATGGTTCCGGCAGGCGATTATATCCTGCATGCGGAGCTTCCGGCTGGCTTTGGCTTCGGCATTCGCAGCAGCAAGAATCTGGGCGAAAAGCTGTCCGTGATGGAGGAATCCAACGACCAGGTGCAGAACAGCACGACGCTGACGCTATCCGCCGGCTCTGTGACGGACGTGGGCGTGGGCGTGATGACGATGGCGGCGCTCAAGGGCATGATCTGGCTGGATGAAAACGACGACGGCATCTATCAGGATGACGAACCCGGCCAGGCTGGCATTAAGATTACCGCCACGGGCGTGAAGAATGGCCTTGTATACGAAACGGAGAGCGCCGAGGACGGCACGTTCTATATTGGGCAAATTCGCTATGGCACATACAATGTGGAATACTCCCTGCCGGATGGGCTGGTCTTTGCACGCTATTCCAGCACGGGCGGCAGCCGCCGTTCCATTATCACCTCCGAATTCAAGCGTTCCGAAAAGGATCAGATGATCTTCGAGCGCGGCGATGTGCTGGAAACGTTGGTCGGTGTGATGAAGGGCTCTGACATCAATGGCATCTGCTTCCAGGACGAGAATGGTAACGGTGTCTGGGATGAGGGCGAAGCGACGTTGGAGGGCGTGAAGGTGGTGCTGTACCGCCAGTCCATCAGCAAGGAGCTGCTGAACACGGTCTCCGATGCAGACGGACGCTTCAGCTTCTCCAATATCCGCGGCAGCACTTTCCGCGTGAAGGCGACGATTCCGCAGGGCTATGTCTACACCGTGCAGGGCGAGGGTGAATATGCCAACCAGTTCGTTTCCGGCACGGAGCGCCGCGAATACACCATCAGCGACGTGGTGCTGGAAAACGACAGCGAAATGACGCTGGCCATCGGTGCTGTGACCTACGGTACGATTTCCGGCACGGTCTACCGCGACGAGGATTTCTCCGGCAGCTTTGAAAGCGGCGAGAGCCTGGTCAGCGGCATGAAGATCACCCTGACCGATGCGCAGGGCGAAAGCAGAACCGTCAAGACGAACAAAAACGGCGTGTACACCTTCGACAAGGTGATGCCGGGGGAATACACCCTGAGCGCGACGGCGGACAGCGGTCTGGCCTTCACCACCATGGGCAGCGGCAGCGTGCTGAAGAACCTGTCCGGCGGCATGGGCGAGGGCGAACCCTTCATGCTGAGCATGGGTGAAAATCTGGTGGGTATGGACATGGGGCTGGTAACACCGGGCAAGGTGTACGGCACGGTCTTTGCCGACCGGAATGACAATGGCCTGATGGATGAGGACGAGAAGGGGCTGACCGACGCGAAAGTCACCCTGATGGACGAAAACGGCGAGGTGTTCAGCGCCACCATTTCGGCCAGCGGTGAATTTGTGTTTGACGCGGTTCTGCCCGGAAGCTACTACCTGACCTACGAACTGCCGGAAGGCAGCGTGTTTGCGCCCGTCGCCGAGGGCGGCAATCAGATCACCGAAGAGGGCGTGAGCGAATGGTTCAGCCTGTCCGCTGGCGGCGTGGTGAATGCGCCGCTGTGCGGTGGACTGGCGCTGGGCGAAATGAACGCGATCTTCTTCGCGGATCACAACGGCAATGGCGAAATGGATGAGGGCGAGGAGCCGCTGGCGGATGTGAGCATCGTCCTGACGCCTTCGCGCGGCGATCTGGACGAATACAGCGCCTGCACGGAGGAAGACGGCACATTCTGCTTCTCCGGCCTGCGTCCGGATACCTACACGATGACCATCCTCTTCCCGGAGGGCATGGTGCTCTCCACCATGAACAGCAGCGTGACCCTGCCGCTGACGCAGGGGCTGAACGCGCAGACAGTTGATCTGGAAGTGACGCACGGCAGCCAGTGGCCTGACCAGCAGCTGGGCGGTGTGATTCCTGCGCAGCTGACAGGCTGCGTCTGGTTTGACGAAAACAACGACGGCCAGATGGACGAGGGCGAGTACACCCCGGAAAACGAAACGTTGGAGCTGCTGGATGCCAATGGCGTGCTGGTGGCCAGCCTGACGACCGACCTTGAAGGACGCTTTGCCATCGACGGACTTGCGCCGGGCATTTACAGCCTGGTCTATCCCATGGTGGAAGGCGTGCTGGCACCTCAGGCCGGACAGTGCACCTTCACCGAGCAGGAAGGCCGCATGGTGATGGAAAACATCACGGTGGCGGAGGCGGAAACCATTGATACGCCGATGTTGGGAATGCGGAAGGAAACGACGATTGGCGGTCAGGTCTGGCTGGACAACGGCGGCGAGATTGAGCCGGTTTCCGGTGCGACCGTAGCGCTGCTGGATGCCGAGGGCGGCGAGCTGGAAAGCTTCGTGACCGGCGAGGACGGCCTGTACGCCTTTACCGGGCTGATGCCGGGGGACTATCTGCTCTCCGTGCAGCTCCCGGCCGACCATGTGGTGGTGGAAGCGGCGGACGAGCGCCTGAGCAGCGGCGAACTGATCAGCGTCATGGCGCAGTGCGGCACGCAGCAGGGGCAGAGTGCCCCGATCACCCTGCGCATGGGACAGGATCTGCTGACGATGAACATTGGCAGCGTGAAATCCGGTACGCTGGGCGACTTCTGCTGGCTGGATCTGAACGGAAACGGTTTGCAGGACTCCGGCGAGCTGGGGCTGGCGTATATGACGGTGGAGCTGTGGCGCGACGGCCAGAAGGTGGCTTCCACTACGACCGATGAATACGGCTTCTATCGCTTTGAGAAGCTGTATCCGGGCGTGTACACCCTGAAGGTGGACTATCCGGCACAGGTCAAGCCGACGCAGCAGCGCACGGATTTCTCCTCCATTGTCTCCGTGATGGGCGAAGGGGACGAATCCATTCCGGTGCAGGTGCAGTCGGCGGCGGAAACGCTGACGGCGGATCTGGGCTTTGTGCTGGTGGAGGACGGCGTATACCCGGCCAGCTATGGCGTGGGCGCGCAGCAGGACTGGACACAGGCAAAGTAAGAAAATCCTCCTGAAAATCGTCTGACCATTGGCGGAGCGTGAACGTCGCGGATGAATCGGCAGTGAAAAAAGCCGTAAAGAACCATATCGACAAAGAAGAAAGGACGGAATCCCATCATGAAAAAGATGCTTGTGTGCCTGATGGCGCTGGTCATGCTCTGCGCCTGCACCATGAACGTGCTGGCGGAGGAAGAAGCCGACATCCACACCGAAATCACCCCGATTTCGCTGGAAATCAGCTACGAAGCACAGGCACTGCTGCTGGCCGAGGTAGGACGCTATGTGCTGGTGCCGATGGCGTGGGAAATGAAAGCGATTCCGGAGGATATGGACAATCCGGAGAACGTCATGGTCTATGTCGGCAATGCGGACGGGACGATTCTGTTCGGCGTGGAAAAGGCGGAAACGGATATGGACACGCTGACCGCTGCGTTGGTGGAAGCTGGTGCGACGGAGAAGATGCTGACGGAAGTGTGTGTCAATGGCATTTACGCGCTGGTGTATGCGCCGGATGAGACGACGAAGGTGCTGTACACGCCCGACGACGAGGTGGGTCTGCTGGTCATGACCATCCGGACGGCGAACGGCGAGCTGCTGAGTGAAATGGGCGACATGCCGCTGGAGATTCTCGGCAGCATGGGAAGCTATGTGATTACGGAATAATACTAATTCACGTCTAAAACATGGCACCGAGCACAGTGGATTTTTCGTTCTGACGAAGCTGAGTGCAGCGAGGCGTACTGGAGGTACGCGCGAGCGGAATGAAGCAAAGTCAGAGCGGAAAAGACGCTGTGTGAATGACATGGTTTAGATGTAAATTAGTATAAATATCATGCGGAGAAGTGGGCTTTTCAGGCTCATTTCTCCGCATTTTTCATGTGAGGAAAAGCAAAACCGGGACATGTCTTTGAAGAAAGGCGAAGGTATGTCCCGGCTTGAGGCCGATGATGATTCTGACTGTATGTGAAAAAACGAAAAATGAATCATTGAAATGTCCCCCCATGCAGCGATTCGACAAAAGTCGGGTCGCTGTTTTCAGTTTCTTTACAGAATATCACCGTCACATCACCAAAACTTCAGCGGACAGTCATCCATGCGGCACGCGGCCGCCAGATAAAAAGCGTATCATAATCCCTGAAAGACGATGGATGCCATCGCATGATCCAAGTCAAAGGAGGAAGAAACAGTTGATTGAAGTCAGCCATCTGACAAAAAAGTATGGTGGGCACACCGCCGTGGATGATCTGTCCTTCAGCATCGAAAAGGGCGTGGTCTACGGGCTGCTGGGCCCCAACGGCGCAGGCAAATCGACGACCATGAACATCATCACCGGATGTCTGGGCGCGACAGAAGGCAGCGTCAGCGTGGACGGACATTCCATCGTGGATGAGCCGATGGAAGCAAAAAAGCGCATCGGTTATCTGCCGGAACAGCCGCCGCTGTACATGGACATGACGCCGAAGGAGTATCTGCGCTTCGTGGCGCATGCCAAGGGTGTTCCTCACCGGGAATGGAACGAGCAACTGCACATGGTCATGGAAAAGACGCGCATTGTGGACGTGCAGGATCGTCTGATTCGCAACCTGTCCAAGGGCTACAGGCAACGCGTGGGCATTGCACAGGCGCTGCTGGGCAATCCGGAAGTCATCATTCTGGATGAGCCGACGGTGGGTCTTGACCCGGCACAGATTATCGAAATTCGCGAACTGATCCGCGAACTGGGTCGGGAGCATACGCTGGTGCTGTCCAGCCACATCCTGTCAGAGGTTCAGGCCGTTTGCGACCACATCATGATTATCTCCCGGGGCAAACTGGTGGCCAGCGACACGCCGGACAACCTGACCGCCCTCTTTGCCGGAACGATCAGCATCCAGCTGGACGTGCTGGGCGACCGGAAAACGGTGGAAAAGCTGCTCAAAGGCATTGAAAACGTGGAAATCACGTCCTGCCAGCAGGAAGAAACGTGCATCCACTGCGAGCTGAAGCAGAACGGTGAAAAGGACGTGCGCGAGCAGATCTTCCGCACCTTTGCCAAGGCGGAGCTGCCGATTCTGGAAATGAAGCGCGTGCGTGCCAGCCTGGAGGATGTCTTCCTGGAGCTGACGGGGGGCGAAGGCGCAGAGGCGCAGGACGACAAGCTGCGCAAGTCTTCCGGAAAATCCGGGTCGGATGCCCCCGAACAGACAGAAGAAAACCGGGAAGAAGATCAAACCGTGGAAAAGGAGGCGGCAGAGGCATGATCGCGGTCTATCGGCGCGAAGTCGCGTCCTATTTCAAAGGTGTGCTGGGGTATCTCCTGGGCGCGTTCCTGCTGGTGTTTGCAGGAATCTATTGCATGGTGTATAACCTCAGCGGCTATTATTCCAACTTTGAGTATGTGCTGTCGGCCATCGGCTTTATTTACCTGATTGCCGTGCCGGTCATTTCCATGCGCTCGGTGGCGGAGGAAAAGAAGCAGAAGACGGATCAGCTGCTGTATGCGCTGCCCATCAGCCTGAGCAGTGTGGTGATTGGCAAATATCTGGCGATGCTGACGGTGTTGGCGCTGCCCACGGCCATCATGGGGCTGTACCCGATGATCCTCAGCCAGTTCGGCACGGTCGGTTTCGCAACGGCTTACAGCGCCCTGCTGGCGTTCTTCCTGATGGGCGGCTGCCTGTTGTCTATCGGTCTGTTTATCTCCTCCGTGACGGACAGTCAGGTCGCGGCGGCGGTCATTACGCTGCTGACGATGATGCTGCTGTACTTCATGGGTTCGCTGTCCTCGTGGGTGTCCAGCGAAGCGTCTGCGTCGCTGTCCGCGCTGATGGTGCTTTCCGTGGTGCTGGCGGTGATTTTCTACATTATGTCGAAAAACGTGATCGTCTCCGGCGTGGTTGGCGTGGGGCTGATTGCCGGGCTGCAAATCTGGTATCATGTGGATGACAGCGCCTTCTCCGGCCTGTTTGCCCGAATGATGAATGCCATCAGCGTGTTCGACCGCTTTGACACGTTTGTCAACGGTGTGTTCGACGTGACGGCGATTGTGTACTATCTGTCGATTATCGGCGTGATGCTCTTTTTGACGACGCAGGTCATGGAGAAGCGGAGGTGGAGCGAATGAGTCAGCAGAAAAAGCCGCTGTCCAGTCGGCTGAAGGCGATGTTTGGCGGACGCTTCCGCGCTGGCAGCTATTCGGTGATGGCCGCGGCTGTGGTGGTGACGATTGCCATCATACTGAACCTGATTGTAGGCAGTCTGCCGTCCAGCATGACGGAAATTGACCTGACGGCCAATTCCATTTACGCGCTGTCCGACCAGACGAAGCGCATTGCGGCCTCGCTGGACAAGGACGTGACGATGTACATCATCTGCACGCAGAACAACGAGGATGACACCATCCAGCGGCTGCTGAACCGCTATGCGGATTTGTCCAGCCACATTCGGGTGGAATCGGTTGACCCGACGATTGACCCGACCTTCCTGACGAAGTATGATCTGGAAATCTCGCAGCTGTACGAAAACAGCGTGCTGGTCGTCTGCGCGGACGAAGCGTACACCTCGCCGCGCTTCCGGCTGGTAGGCTATGACGAGATTTTCGTGACTTCCTACTCGATGGATTATTATTCCTACTCATACACATCCACCACCACCTTTGAGGGCGAGAACGCGCTGACCAATGCGCTGCATTATGTGTCCAGTGACAACCTGCCCAAGGTGTATACGCTCACCGGTCACGGCGAGCAGGAATTGTCCAGCTCCATCACGGAAATGCTGTCGCAGGACAACTTTGAGTATGAGAGCCTGTCCCTCCTGTCGGCGGAAGAAATGCCGGAGGATGCCAGCGCGATTCTGATCCATCAGCCGACGACCGACCTGAATGAAGACGAGGCGGCGCTGCTGGTCGCCTATCTGGAAAACGGTGGCAATGTAGTGCTGGTGACGGGCTACATGAGCGCCGACAGCATGCCGAACCTGATGACCGTGACCCGGAGCATGGGTCTGGAACTGGGCGAAGGCGTGATTATTGAGGGCGACCGCAACATGCGCCTGAGCCGCTATCCGTATTATCTGCTGCCGGATGTGGCCAGCCACGAAATCACGGATTCGATCATCAGCGCCGGTTACTACCTGCTCGCACCGCTCTCCCAGCCGATTCTGGAAACGGCGGACAGCACGGCGGACATTACCTGGCTGCTGACGACATCCGACGAATCGTATGCCAAGGCGGATGCGCTGAACATGACGACGACCTCCAAAGAGGACGGCGACACCGACGGTCCGTTCAACGTGGGCGCAGTCAGCGAAAACGGCGGCAAGTTGTTCTGGCTGACGGGCAACAGCTGGTTTGAGGACTATGTAGACCGGTCTGTCTCCGGCGGCAACAGCAATCTGCTGCTCAACGCGCTGAACTGGATGGGCGGACAGGAGGAAAGCATTTCGATTCGCGCCAAGTCGATGGATGCAACGGGTCTCTCCGTGACGGAAGGTGAAAGCAGCTTCTGGAGCACGGTGATGATCGGTGTGATTCCGGCGGCGCTGGTTGTGATCGGCATGGTCATCTGGGCAAGGAGGAAGCGTCGATGAAGCGCGGAAAGAGAATGGTGCTGATGCTGCTGGCATTGCTGGTATGCATCGGCGGCTACTGGGGCGTACAGCAGATCGGACAGGAAAGCAGCACCGTGAACGAAACGAGCGGCAACTTCACGTTGGCGGCCTACACGGCGGATGAACTGACCGGCCTGAAATGGCAAAACGGCGAGGAAATGTTCGATTTTACGCTGGCGGACGGCACCTGGACAAACGCTGCTGATCCGGCATTTCCGCTGGATCAGACCGCCGTGCAGGACATGGCGGATGAGCTGCTGACCCTTCAGGGCACGCGTCAGTTGGACGGTGTGACGGATTTGAGCATCTACGGCTTGCAGGAACCGGCCTTTACGGTCACGGCGAGCTGGTCTGATGGAACGGAAACGACCTATGCGCTGGGCGACGAAACGCCCTTTGGCGACGGCTACTATCTCTCGCTGGGGCATGAAGGTATCGTGTACACCATTTCATCGGACTTCTCCACGTCCTTTGACACGGAGATGAACGATCTGGCGGTGCTGGAAGTGATTCCGAGTGTGACGGCGGCGGATCGCCTGACGGTTGGCACGCAGCTGGATGTTGTGAAGGAAGAAACCAGCCGCTCCATCAACGAGAATGAGCTGTGGTACGATTCCTTCACCGGCGCAGCGCTGGATGTGGACGAGGCGGAAGATCTGCTCAGCGATGCGCAGGGCATCACCTGGGCGGCGCTGGAAGAAGCCACGGCCACGGATGCAGAGCTGGAAACGTTCGGCTTGACGGAAGCGCTGGCTACGACCATCACGCTCTATGAAGGCGAGACGGCGGCCTTGACGCTGCTGATTGGCGGCCAGAATGACAGCGGCAACTACTATGCACGTCTGCCGGGCTCGGCGATGGTCTACACGGTGAGCAGCAGCAAGGTTTCCGCCCTGCTGAGTGCCACGGCGGAAGCCATGCCCAGCATGACGATGCTGAATCTGGCGGCGGACAATGTGCAGACGGCGACCTTCACGGCTGGCGAGGCGGTATACAGCTGGGTGCGTCCGGAAGAAACGGCAGATGAGGCTGCGGAAACGGACGAAACAGCATCTGCTGACGATGTGGAAAACACGGAGTCGGCTGTGGACGAGACGTGGGAGCAGCTGTGGAGCAGTTTGCTGGCGCTCACACCCAGCAAGGCCGTGACGGAGGAGACGAACGGCACAGTGATGCTGACGGTGACGGTGGAAGCAACGAACGGGCAGACGGCGGAGCTGGTTTTCAGCGAATATGATGCGGAAAACTATGCGGTGCAGGTGCTGGAACGCTGCTTCCTGGTGGATGCAGGGAATGTGGATGCGATCATTCGCACCTTGCGGAACCATTCAAAGGGATAAATCGTGAATAAAAAAGGCTGTCGGATTCGGGAAAGAATCCGATAGCCTTTT
>CAZGKQ010000001.1:28318-30991 GCA_964526125.1 uncultured Faecalibacterium sp. | reverse complement strand
CCCACCATGCGCCCGATGGCGAGCATCACGCCGGAAAGAATGCCGGGCATGGCGGAGGGCAGCACCACAGCAAAGGTGGTGCGCAGCCGTCCGGCTCCCAGCCCGAAGCACCCCTCCCGGTAGCTGTCCGGCACGGCCAGCAGCGCCTCCTCCGTCGTGCGCATGATGGTGGGCAGCACCATGATGGCCAGCGTCAGCGAGCCGGAAAGGAGCGACAGCCCCATTTTCAGCGCGACGACGAAAAACAGCGACCCGAACAGACCGTAGATAATGGAAGGAATGCCGGAAAGCGTTTCTGCCGCCATGCGGACAAGGCGCACCAGCACGCTGCCACGACGGGCATATTCGGTCAAGTAAATCGCTGCACCGATGCCCGGTGGCGCACTGAGCAGCAGCGTCAGCAGCGTCATGAGCAGGGTGTTGATGATGGCCGGGAACATCGATACGTTGTCGGAGGTGTATTCTAACGCAAACAGCTCCGGTGAAAGGTGTGGAATGCCGCGGATGAGGATGTACCCCACAACGGCCAGCAGGACGCTGACGGAGAAGAACGCTCCGGCATACACCGCGGCGCGGTAGCATCTGGACGGCCATTTCATGCGCGATTCCTCCTGTTCAGGAAGCTGGTCAGCAAATGGATCAGCAGGATGAATACAAACAGCACCACGCCGGTGGCGATCAGCGCTTCCCGGTGCAAATCGGTGGCGTAGCCCATTTCAAGCACCATGTTGCTTGTCAACGTGCGCACGCCCTTGAGAAGGTTTCGCGGCATGGTGGTGCGATTTCCGGCGACCATCATCACGGCGGTCGCCTCGCCAATGGCGCGCCCTATGCCCAATACCAGCGCGGTCGTTACGCCGCTGCGCGCCGCAGGCAGCACCACATGAAACACGCTGCGCTCGTGGGTGGCTCCCAGCGCCAGTGCCCCCTCATAATAGCTGGAAGGAACGGCATTGAGCGCGGATTCAGCCACGGTGATGATGGTTGGCAGAATCATCACACCCAGCAGCACACAGGCCGTCAGCAGAGATGAACCCGTGCCGCCAAACGCCTCACGAACCAGTGGCACCAGCACCACCAGCCCGAAAAAGCCATACACCACCGACGGAATGCCAGCAAGCAGCGAAACGGCAGGGCGCATGAACCGGACAACGCGCTTTGAAGCAAACCGGGACATGAAAATGGCGGTCATCAACCCGGAAGGAACACCAACGAGCAGCGCGCCGCCCGTTACGAGCAGGGAGCCGAGGATAAAGGGGAGAATGCCATATTGCCCATGGCCGGGCTTCCACTTCTGGCCGAAAAGAAAATCCCGGATGCCGATTTTCAGCAGCCCGGGAACGCCGCTGGCAAACAGAAACACGCAGATCAGCCCGACAGATACAATGGACACGCACGCCGCCAGCAGAAAAGTCCCTTTTGCGGCGCTTTCCCGGGCGTTTCGGATGCGCCAAAGAGGCCGGGAATGTTTCTCGGCCTGACGGATGGGGTTACTCATGCACGTCGCTCCAGTCTGTGATTTCACCGGTGTAGATGGCGCGAACCTGCTCGCTGGTCAGCGCTTCAACCGGGTTGTCAGGGCTGACAATCACAGCGATACCATCCAGCGCAATGGTCGTGGAAACAAGCCCGGCGGCCAGTTCACTCTCCCTGAGTGCCCGGGAGGCCATGCCGATGTCGCAAATGCCGTCGCGCACGGAAGTCATGCCGGAGGAGGAATCGCTCTGCTGAAGTTCAATGGTTACGTTGGGATTGCGCGCTTCGTAGGCTTCCGCCAGCTTCTCCATCACCGGCGTGACGGAGGATGATCCAGCAATCACAATTTTGCCGCTGACTTTGCCGCCCGTGAAGGAAGGCGCATCTGCGTTGGCGGCAATGTACCCCCTCGCTTCGATGACGCGCTGCCCCTCGTCGCTCAGGATGAAGGCGATGAAATCCTGCGCGGCGGCACTGACGGATTCCGCCGTGGCAATGTTGAAGGGACGCACAATGGGATAAAGGCCGCCCCGGATGTTTTCCACCGTGGCCTGAACGCCATCAATGCGCAGGGCTTTGACCGTTTCATTCAGCGAGCCGAGGGAAATATAACCGATGGCCGCGCGATTGCCCGAAACGCCCGTCATCATGACAGCGGTGGAATTGGTGATGTCGCATTCCTCCGTGGTCAGGTCGACCTTTTCACCGGCGGCATTTTTCTGCTCAATGCCAAACAGCTCAATGAATGCGCCGCGCGTGCCGCTGCCATCCTCCCGGGACAGCACGTCAATGCCATCCGCCAGTGCGCAGGTGGCGCACAGCAGTACCGTCAGAATCAGAGAAATCAGCTTCTTCATGAAAACCAGCTCCTTTTCAAAATTGGATTTGAAAATCGTTCCCCGGGGGAACGCCTTCAGGATAGCAGGGGAAAGTACGGAATGAATTCCGGAAATGTAAGGCTTTTGTCAAATTTCATAAATCCCCCCTGAAAGCTGCTGAAGGGGATGGAAAAAAGGCGGATACGGGTATATAATACAGGTATGGTGCCTGAAGGCCTGAATGCTGGGAAACAGCTGCCTTCAGGAAAAAGGGGGAGGACATCATCATGTGGATTTTTTATGCTGTGGGTTCTGCGCTCTTTGCCGGGCTGACCTCCATTCTGGCCAAGTGTGGCATTCGCAAAACGGATTCAACCGT
>CAZGKQ010000001.1:24432-28218 GCA_964526125.1 uncultured Faecalibacterium sp. | reverse complement strand
CGCGGCTGGCTCTGGTATGCGCTGGGGTCAGCGCTGTTTGCCAGCCTGACTTCGATTCTGGGCAAAATTGGCATTTCCGGGGTGGAATCGAACCTGGGAACGGCCATCCGCACAGGTGTTGTGCTGGTCATGTCCTGGGCGATGGTGTTCATCACCGGCAAGCAGAAAAGCGTCACCACCGTTTCCGGCCGGGAGCTGGGCTTTATCGTCCTGTCTGGACTGGCAACGGGCGCCAGCTGGCTGTGTTACTATAAGGCGTTGCAGGATGGCCTGGCCAGTGTGGTGGTTCCCATTGACAAGCTGAGCATTCTGGTCAGCATCGGCTTTTCCAGCCTTGTCTTTCACGAGAAGCTTTCCCGAAAGGCGCTGCTGGGACTGGTGGGCATCGTCGCCGGAACGCTGTGTATGGTGTTTTTCTGAAAAAGCAAAAAACGGGGCTGTTGCAGATGTCAGAAATCTGCAACAGCCCCTGTTTGTATGGAAGAACGATAAAATGATGAAATTTGATTTTCAGCTGTGCTGGCGCGTCGGACAGGCGATCACGGCCTGCGCCGCTGCGGCCATTTCCGGCAGCGAAAGCGTTGCAAGCTGTCCGGCATCGCACGCCTGTGCAATTTCAGGACGGATGGGCAGCTGCGCCAACACCGGCAGACCGTATTGCTGCGCAACCTGCGCCGTTCTGCCCTCGCCGAAGGGATAGATGCGCCGTCCGCAGTCCGGGCAGGTCAGGTAGGCCATGTTTTCCACCAGACCCAGCACGGGGATGTTCATCATCTGCGCCATTTTGACGGCTTTTTCCACAATCATGCTCACCAGCTCCTGTGGACTGCACACAATGACAATCGCATCCACCGGGAGAGACTGGAACACCGTCAGCGGCACGTCGCCCGTTCCCGGAGGCATGTCCACATACAGGCAATCCACATCGCCCCAGCAGACATCGGTCCAGAATTGCTTCACCGTGCCGGAAATCAGGCTGCCGCGCCAGATGACCGGGTCGGTATCATGTTCCAGCAGGAGATTGATGGACATGACTTTCACGCCGTTTTCGGCCTCGCAGGGGAGAATGCCCTGCTCGCAACCCACGGCTTTTTCCGACACGCCCAGAATCCGTGGCATGCTGGGGCCGGTAATGTCCGCATCCAGCACGCCGACGTGGTAGCCCTGCCGCGCTGTTTCACACGCCAGCAGGCCAGTCACGAGCGATTTGCCCACGCCGCCCTTGCCGCTGACCACGCCAATCACCTTTTTAACCTGACTGCCCGCATTGGCCGGAGCCAGCAGACTCTGCGGTTTGGTGCGCGATGCGCAGTCGCTGCCGCAGGTGGAGCAGTCATGAGTACATTCTGACATTGTGATTCACCTCGCCATTTTCAGTCTGCCCCGGATGGACAGACCTATTCAAACAACAATTCGCCGGGTTTCCCACATTTTCCTGCTTTTTCGGCAGGAAAAAAGCAGATGCGCGGCGAATCTAAATACTTTGCATAAAATGCAGGTGCTTTTTGAAACTTTTTGCGCTTTTTTTCGTCTGATACAGGATGAAAACAGAAAGCTGCTGCGTTTCATATGCAGGAGGAGCTGTTTTCGTCAGCTTCCGGCAGGGGAAGTGTAATTTTGCCCTTGCCTTTGCCCCGATAAATGTGTACAATATAGGTAGCGCTGTGCAGCTTCATGCGCCGCGCATCCCTGTCCGGGAATCAGGCAAAAACAAGTTTGCTGCGCTCCCACCGGATGGAGAAAGAAGGGACTTTTCATCATGAAGAAACGCATCCTTAAAACGCTGGCGCTTGGTGGCGTTCTTTCCATGGCGATGACGCTGACCGGCTGCTTTGTGCCGCCGGATGACCTGTCAGGCGATCTGTCGCAGTCCGGCGTGATTTATACGCAGGTGATTACCAAGGCACCGACGGCCACGCCATCGCCAACGGTGAATCCGGATGAGGAAAACACGCCGGAGCCGACCTATAATTTTAATTCGGGAAACAACGGCAGCACGACTGGTGTTTTTACCACTAGCAGCATCACCTCGTCTCCCACCACCAGTGCTCCGACCACCAGCAAGCCGACCGCTACGCCCACAACGGCCGCAACCGGTTCGCTCAAAAAAGGCTCGACGGGGGATGAAGTCAAATCCGTGCAGCGCCGACTGAAGCAGCTGGGCTATTACAGCGGCAGCGTGGATGGCGATTTCGGCGATGCGACGGAAGCAGCGGTTCGTGCCTTCCAGGATCGCAACAACCTGTATGTGGACGGCAAGGTTGGCGAAAAGACGCTCAGCAAGCTCAACAGCGCCAACGCCGTCAAGGCGACGGCCACAACGGCACCGCGCAATACGGCCACGCCCAAGCCTCAGGCGACCGCTACGCCGGATCTTTCCACGGACTATTATCTGCAAAGCGGATCGTCCGGTTCGCGTGTGCGCACGCTTCAGGCACGCCTGATTGAGCTGGGCTGGATGGCCGGTTCGGCGGATGGCAGCTATGAAGGCGCGACGGAATACGCCGTTAAAGCCTTCCAGGCCAAATATAAATCGCTCTATACCGATGGCGTGGCAGGGCCTTCCACCCTCAAAACGTTGTATTCTTCCTCCGCTGTGAAGGCCAGCAAGCCGGTGTCCTCCATCGGCACAACCCTGAAGGAAGGCGACAAGAGCAACGCGGTTCGCGCCATGCAGGAGCGCCTGAAATCCCTGGGCTACCTGACGGGTACGGCGGATGGCTCCTTCGGCAGCGCCACCAAGGCGGCGGTGATTGCCTTCCAGACGGCTAACGGCATCAAGGCAGACGGCAAGGCCGGTACGACCACGCTCAACCGCCTCTACTCCGACGCGGCGATTGCGGCCAGCTCGATGCCCACATCGACCGTGCCGGTGTCGGTGGACGGTTACACCACCCTCTCCGAAGGCGATACGGGGACGGCGGTGCGTCAGCTCCAGCAGGCGCTGAAGAACAAGGGCTACTATTCCGGCAGCGTGGATGGCAAGTTCGGCAGCGCGACGACTTCGGCTGTGGCGGCTTTCCAGGCGGCACAGGGGCTGCGCGTGGATGGCAAGGCCGGTGCAGCAACACAGCGTGCGCTGTATGCTTCTTCCTCCGCCTCTTCCTCCAAATATGAGACGATTCGTCCGGGCGATACGGGGACGGCGGTGCGCAAGCTTCAGCAGACGCTCAAGCAGAAGGGGTATTATTCCGGCACGGTGGATGGCGACTATGGCTCCGGCACAACGGCGGCGGTCAAGTCCTTCCAGACCAAGATGGGCATTACCCCGGTGGACGGCATCGCCGGTGACACGACGCTGACGGCGCTTTATTCCTCCGACGCGGTGGACAGCGACGAGTATGTGACGCTGCGTCCGGGCGATACCGGTACGTCGGTGCGCACCATGCAGGCCACGCTCTACGAGCTGGGTTATTACGACGGATCGCGTGATGGCGTTTATGGCGACACGACGCAGGATGCGGTTCGTGCCTTCCAGATCAGCAACAAAATTACTCCGGTGGACGGCATTGCCGGCAACAAGACGCTCTCGAAGCTCTACAGCGGTTCGGCGGTGGCGGCTGCGGCCAAGAAAACGGAGTATACCACCCTGCGCGCCGGAGATCGCGGCGACGAGGTGGTGCAGATGCAGGACAGCCTGCAACAGCTGGGCTATCTGGCCACGGTCACGGGGTATTACGACGATGCGACAGTGGCGGCGGTCAAGTCCTTCCAATCCCGTAACGGGCTGAATGTGGACGGCGCAGCCGGGCAGGAGACGCTGGCTGTGCTGTATGGCAGCAATCC
>CAZGKQ010000001.1:0-24332 GCA_964526125.1 uncultured Faecalibacterium sp. | reverse complement strand
ATGTGGACGGCGCAGCCGGGCAGGAGACGCTGGCTGTGCTGTATGGCAGCAATCCTAAAACAGCGTATTAACATTTCTGTCCGCCGGGAAGTCACAAAAGCTGCTTTCCCGGCGGATTTTGATTTTTTTGGAATGCTTGAATCTTTTAGGAGGCCATGATGCGTAAACGGATAACCGGTGTGCTTTTGCTGCTCGTGATGCTGGGCATGCTGCCTGTGCTGCATGCGTTGTCCATGCCGTCGCTGCCGTATGATGCATCGACGGTGCTTTCTGACCGGACAATCAGCGCGCAGGAGCAGTCACTGCGTGAGCTGCTTTATCCGATGCTGCTGGCGCATGAAGCGGAGATTACGCTGCCCATCGGCACGTCCTATGCGCTGGCCAGCCAGACCATTGAGGGCATGATGCAGGATTATCCGGAGCTGTTTTCGCTGGCGGATACCTACAAAATCGTCTATGAACGCAGCGATCCGGACACGGCGAAAAGTCTGAAGCCGACCTACCGTTGCACGCTGGAGGAAGCGGAAGCGCTGCGAGTCACGCTGCTGGCCACGGCGCAGCGCTGGACGCAGGAATCGAAAGATCCGCTGGTGCTGCATGATCGGCTGGTGCAGAACACCGCCTACAACAACGAATCGCAGTGGTGTGCCACGGCGGTTGGTGCGTTGCTGGAAGGACAGGCGAACTGTCAGGGCTATGCGCAGGCGATCAACCTGCTCTATCGCATGGCGGACATCCCCAGTGGCCTTGTGACGGGGGTGGCGACCGACTGGCAGGGACAGACGCTCCGACATGCCTGGAATCTGGTGGATGATGGTGGTCTGTGGCTGCTGGACGCAACATGGAACGATCAGGGGAGTGTCAACACGCATTGGTATTATGGCCTGAGCGAAGCGGAAATGGCGGTGGATCATCAGGCGGAAAATGTGCTGCCGGAAACGGTTGTGGGACACAGCTATCATGAGCGCTTTGGCCTGACGGCTGAAACGGAAGCGGAGCTGGCCTCCTTCCTGCGTCTGCTGGCGCAGGGGGAGACGATCAATCTCCACCTGTCGGATAGCCTTTACAGCGTTTGCCGGGCAGATTTTGCCGCAGTGCTGACGCGCTATAATGAATCGGCGAAAGCAGAGGAGCGCTTTGTGGGCAGCTACTATCTTGTGGTTTCCGACGCACGGCGCTGTATTTACGTTATGCCGGGCGCATAAAGGAGGGCGCATGATGCGCGTACTGGATATAGATCTGGATTTCTTTCTGGCGGATTGCTGCCCGTTGGCCGAAAAAGGGGAACGCCCTGCGCTGACGGGTTGCGAGCCGTGGCCGGAAGCACAGGTGGTTGATTTTCTGGAAAAGCAGTGCGGACTGCGCCGAGATTGCCCCGTGCCGGGGCGGATTTTTGAGACGCACGACCAGGCGCTGCTTTTCTGGGAGGAACAGATTGCAGCCGGAAAGCTGACCACGCCATTCCATGTGACGCATGTGGATGCACACAGCGATCTGGGCATTGGTTATCCGGGGCCGAACTATGTGCTGTTCAACGTCCTGTCGATGCAGCTGGAAAAGCGGCTGTCGTTGCAGAATTTTTATGACCAGCACAAGCTGGATGAGGCGAATTACCTGCTGTTCGCGCTGGCGATGCGGCGGATTTCCACGCTGGACAACGTGCGCAATCCGCGCTCACGGGCAGATATTCCGCCGATGCTGCTGGATGCGGTGGGAAACATCCACCTGGATTCCATGACGGCGCGGATGTTTGCGGCAAAGAACGGTGCAGAGCCGGTGGTGCCGTTCCGGGTGTATGAGGATTATCGGACGTTTCAGGCCGATGCGCCCTATGACTTTGTGACGCTGGCCATGTCGCCGCGATATGCGCCGGTGGAGGCGGATGCGCTGGCGGACGTGATTGGACGGTACATCTCCGCCGTGTAAATGGCCTTACGGTGCAAGGTCGAGCATATCCATGTCCTCGCCGACATCCGTGAAGGAATCCGGCACCTGCCCGACGATGATGCTTTCCGCCATGGCCATCTGTGTGGAAGCCTGTACGTTTTTCGCACCCGTGGGAATGACAATCTGGACATTGGCCGTCAGGACGAGCGAGATGCGGTGGCGCGTCTGATTGATGCCAGCGGTGGAAAAATCCGTGCTGAAGGCGGCCTGTACCGACCCCACGGGAAGAATCTGGACGGTAATGTCCGGCCCTGCACCGGCCAGCAGCGTTGAACCGATGGCGCTGCCCAGAGGAACCAACACTGTCTTCTGTCCCATGGCGGTCAGCTTTTCCTGCGCCAGCAGGGCGGCTTTGGCGGCGAGACGATTCATTTCCGGCGTGTTGGCCTGAATCAGGCACACCTGCCCCTGCGCATTGGTCGTGACGGTAATCAGGTCGCCATAGGTCACGCCCATCCCCAACAGCTCACTGGCCGCTTCGTTCAGCGCCTGAATGGCTAACGAACGCGCCGTGGTCTGCGAAAGGGACAGCACGACCTGCGTCACATTCCGCTCAACCGAAACAAACAGCATGATGATCCCCACCACGAGGAGCAGCAGAACCCATCTGCGCAGTCGGTGGGGACTTTTTTTGCGCCTTGCAGGTTTTTGTGGTGCTGAATCGTTAAGTTGTCGGGTCACTGCATCGTCCTCCCTTCTGAAGCGAAACGTCGCCGTTGCGGGAATGGCAAAAACGTGCTATACTATATGATGTGGTTCTGTCGGATCATGCAGCGAACCTGAGTGTGAGCGGTTTTTTCCGCTTTTCGAAAATGAAACCGCAGAGGCTGCTTTCCTGCGGCGAAAAGGGGGCTGAAGCAGTGAAAAAAAGCAAATTTCCGCCGAAGTGGGCGCGAAATGAAGAATTGGCACAGGATGAAGAGCTGGCACCGGATGGCTACTTAGCACCGGAGGATTACTGGCCGCCGGAGAACGACCTGGAAAATGGACAGCCTCAGGCGTGGGAGGAAGACCCCGTCGACGTGCAGGGTCAGGCGGACATGTTCGCCCATGAGGATTTCTGGGATGGACAGCCGGTGGATGCGGAGCTGCTGCCGGAGGAGGAAAAGGTCTATCCGCACTCCATCTTCAAACCTGCGCTGAAAAAACCGAATTTTGTGCTGTGCGTGCTGATCAATGTGGTGCGCATTTTTGCCGTGCTGGTGCTGGTAGCCGGTCTGGCGGTGATTGGCGCGGTGGTCGGTATTGCCAAAGGGTATATGGAAACTGCCCCGACGCTGGATCTGGCCGCCATTGACGATCAGGCGCAGACCTCCTTTATTTATGATGCTTCCGGCAACCTGATTACCGAGTATAAAGGCTCGGAAAACCGCGTGATGGTGTCCATTCAGGCCATGCCGACGTATTTGCAGCATGCCTTTGTGGCCGTGGAGGATGCGCGCTTCTACACCCACAGCGGCGTGGACATCAAGCGCATTGTCGGCGCGTTTGTGTCGAACCTGACATCCTCCTCCACGCAGGGCGGTTCGACCATCACGCAGCAACTGATTAAGAATACCCTCCTGTCCTCGGAGCAGAGCTACAAGCGCAAGATTCAGGAGGCGTATCTGGCCATGCAGCTGGAAACGCGCTATACCAAGGATCAGATTCTGGAAAGCTACCTGAACACCATTTATCTGGGCGAAAATTATTACGGCGTGTATACGGCGGCGCAGGGCTATTTCGGCAAGGAGCTGGGCGAGCTGACGCTGCGCGAATGCGCCATGCTGGCCGGAACATGCAACGCGCCCTATTATTACAATCCGCGCCGCAACTTCTACACACGGGAGAAGGAAGGTGTGGATTATGCCGCCATCACCAACGATCGCACGGACTATGTGCTGCGCTGCATGTATGAAAACCAGTTTATCACCTACGACCAGTATCAGGAGGCGCTGAATCCGCAGACGGCGAGGGTGCTGGAAACGGATCCGAACACGTCCACCGGCATGTACAGCTATGCGCATTATGTGGAATACGCGGTGGACGAAGTCATTGACATCCTTCTGGAACTGAACAATCTGGAAGATACCACCACGAATCGCTATGCGATGGAAAACGAGCTGCGCACCGGTGGCTACCATGTGCAGCTGGCGATTGACACCTCCATCCAGAGCACGGTGGAGGACACGCTGGAAAACTGGACGCAGTATCCCTCCCTGCGCGATCCGGAGGACAAGGTGTACCGCTCCCGGAATTCAGACGGCACCTATGACGAAATTGTGCAGCCGCAGGCCGCAGCCGTGGTGGTGGACTACCGCACGGGCGAAATCAAGGCCATTGTCGGCAGCCGGACGAAGCCGACGGCGATGAAGACCTTCAACCGGGCGGTGGATATGACCATGCCGGTTGGCTCGTCCATCAAGCCGATTGCGGTGTATGCACCGGCCATTGAGCTGGGGGCTTCTCCGGCCAGCGTGGTGATGAATATGCCGCTGCCCATTTCCGGCTGGCGTGGCTCCAACGGGCAGGATTCCTGGCCGCGCAACTACGGCGGCAGCTCCTACGCCGGGCCTGAAACGCTGCGCAAGGCGCTGGTCAACAGCCATAATACCGCCTCAGCACAGGCGCTGATGACGCTGGTGGGGGTGGACAACTCTGTTTCCTTCCTCCATGCGATGGGCATTGATGATGCACATATTGACGCAACCCCCTTCGGCCTTTCGCTGGGTTCCAGTGGTATTACACCGCTTCAGATGTCCGTGGCCTTTGGCGTGTTGGCCAATGGCGGCGTATATCAGGAGCCGATTTCGGTGCTGGGCATTTCGGACAGCACGGGCAAGGTCATCTGGGATGGTCATCAAAAGCAGGAGCGCCACCGCGTCTTCAGCGAATCCACGGCCTACATGGTGGTGGATATGCTCAAGGATGCGGTTTCCTCCGGCACGGGCACCAAGGCGAAAATCAAGGGGCAGACCGTGGCCGGAAAAACAGGCACAAACTCCGACCAGAAGGGCGTTTTCTTCGCCGGTATGACGGGGTACTATTCGTCCGCCCTGTGGGTGGGGCATGATAATTACAAGGCGCTCTCCTCCAAATCGACCGGGTCGAATTCCGCCGCGCCGCTGTGGCAGAGTTACATGAGCAAGATTCATTCCGGTTTGAGCAACAAAGACATCATGGAAGGCAGCGCCAGCGACTACGGCCTGGTTCGTGTAACGACCTGCGCCGTGTCCGGGCAGCTGGCGACGGATGCATGCCGCAACGACGTGATGGGCTACGGCGTGGTGACGGACTACTGGGCGGCGAACACCGCGCCGACGGTCTATTGCCAGATGCACACAACGCAGACGATCTGTTCCCTCAGCGGACAGGCGGCTTCGCCCTACTGTCCTTCGACGGAGACAAAAGGCGTGCTGACCATTCCCTCCGGCCATCCGCTTGCAAGCTTCATCGGCACGCAGTATGAGGATGTGCTGGTGGAATATCTGGGCAGCTATGCCGTGATGGGATCCAGCGGCACATGCAGCTATCATACCAGCTATTCCAGCAATCCGGTGGTGGAAAACACGCTGATTCCGGATGCGCAGCTGCTGCTTTCACAGGCACGCGCACAGCTGGAAGCAATGGACATTTACACGGATGCACAGCGCTATTCCGCGCTGCAATCCGCAGTGACAAATCTGGAATATGTGATCAGCCAGTCCAACCCGACGACGGCGGAAGTCGCGGCGGCGATGGGACAGCTGACACAGGCCATGGCAGGAATTTATTGATGAACAGCAGTACTTCGCCCTCTCTGGAGGCGGTACTCCATGCCCTGACGCGGCTGCGAGTGCCCCTCCAGCAGGGGGAATACGACCTGCATGCGCTGGTGCGTGCGGCGCTGAACGATGCGCAGATTCCCCATCGGCATGAGGTTGTCCTGGCACCGCGCTGCCGGATTGACCTGCTGTGCGGTACGGCGGATGACCATGCTGGCTGCATCGGCATTGAAATCAAACGTGGGCAGGTGGACAAAAAGCGCGTCCTCGCTCAGCTTAGCCGCTATGCGGCCTGTGAGCAGGTGACGGCGCTGATTCTGGTGACGGAAAGAACCATTGCCGTGCCTGCAACATTACACGGAAAGCCCGTCAGGCTCGTCTGCCTGAACCGGCTGTGGGGAATTGCCTTATGAGCAGAGAAAAAACGGATGAAACGCAGCTTCCGGCGCTCTCTCCGGCGGAGGAGGCGCTGTTGCCGCCGTACTTGAGGCCACTGTCCGACCGTGGCGAGCCGCTGGGGACGCTGAGCTACAATCGCCGCAGCAAATGCTGGGTGGTCAAGGGCGATCCGTCAGTCACGGAAGTCTGCAAGCGCCTGTTTCCGGGCAGTGCCGGTTCCAAACGCGGCGAAGCACGCTTCACGGCGCATCGGCGCACGGTCGGCGATCTGTGCTGGCTGATGCTGCGCTTTCCGCTGCAAATCCGTCCGACCGATCAGGCAATGTGGGAGAAAGCTGTGCTTCAGGCGCGGCATTACGCCGTGAAAAAGGCACAGGCGGCCACCATGCCCACGCGCCTGACACCGCCAGAAGGCACTTTTTCAGGAACGCTGAAGGATTTTCAGCAGGAAGGGTTATCCTACCTGTGCCAGCATGACCGCTGCCTGCTGGCCGATGAGATGGGACTGGGCAAAACGGTGCAGGCACTGGCGTTTCTGGCCGCCACCGGTTCGCTTCCGGCACTGGTGATTTCCCCGGCGCATCTGACGCGCAACTGGCAGGAGGAGACGCAGCGTTTCCTCCGCGTGGATGGCCGTGCGCCGCGCGTGCATGTGCTGCGCGGCCTGAAGCCGTATGATTTGCCGGAAGCAGATGTGTACATCATGCACTATCTGCTGCTGCGCGGCTGGAAAAACGTGCTGCCGACGCTGCCGTTCCGCGCTGTGATTTTTGATGAGGTGCAGGAGCTTCGCCATGCCGGGACGGAAAAGTATTCCGCCGCGTCGCTGCTTTCGGAGAGCTGCGAGCGCGTGATTGGCCTGTCCGGTACGCCGATTTACAACCGGGGCGGCGAAATCTGGAACGTGATTAATATTCTGGACTTTCATTTTCTGGGCGACTGGGAATCCTTCTCACGCGAATGGTGCAGCGGTTATGGCAATCAGGTGGTGCTTAAGCCGGAGTTGCTGGGTGCCTATCTGCGCCGGGAAGGGCTGATGCTGCGCCGGACAAAGCAGGAGGTGCTGCGCGAATTGCCGCCCAAGCGCCGCCTGGTGCAGGAGCTGGACTGGAACGACAAGACCTATGCGCAACTGATGGCGCCGGTGATGCACGACATCCTCCGCTGGAAGCAGGATGACACGCTGACCGCGCAGGAACGCGCCCTGCTGGAAGAGTCCATCAGCCAGCATGCCCGACAGGCGACCGGCGTGGCGAAAGCACCGTATGTCTGTCAGTTCGTGCGTGCGCTGCTGGACGGCGGCGAGAAAGTGCTGCTGTTTGCGCATCATCATCAGGTGATGGACATCTACAAAAAGGAGCTGAAGGCGTTTTCGCCGGGCTTTATTACCGGTCGCGAGACGGCGAATGGCAAGGCGCTGGCGGTGGAACGCTTCATGAGCGGTCGGACGGATCTGCTGTGCATCAGCCTGAGGGCAGCCAGTGGTTTGAACCTGCAACGCGCAACCTGCGTGGTGTTTGGCGAGCTGGACTGGTCGCCGGCAGTGCATTCACAGGCGGAGGATCGTGCCCATCGCATGGGACAGGAAGATTCGCTGCTGTGCTACTATCTGGTGGCGCCGCAGGGATCCGATGCGGTCATGCAGGAAGCGCTGGGACTGAAAGTCAGCCAGTTTGTCGGGCTGATGGGCGATGCACCGGCCTCGCCGCAGCAGGTGGAGCAGCTGGCGAATCAGGCCAGACAGCATGTGGAGCAGCTGGCGGCGCAGATGCTGTCCGGTGCTGTGGAGGCAGAGGGAACATAACCGATGCATCCACCATCATGGAGTCTGCTGGATGCCCGATTCTGTGGCCGGAAAAATCCGAAAATATCAGAGCGGTGGAAAAAACGCTGTTAAACGTCTAATCTCATAAAGGCCATGTTCAGGAGGAAAATTATGCTCACGATTGGTTGTCATCTGTCCGCCAGTGCAGGGTATTTGCACATGGGACAAGAAGCGGTGTCCATTGGCGCCAATACTTTTCAGTTTTTTACGCGCAATCCGCGTGGCGGCGCGGCCAAGGCGCTGGATTTGCAGGATGTGGCGGCCTATCGGGCGTTTGCGGCGGAAAACGGCATCGGCCAGATTGTGGCGCATGCTCCCTACACGCTCAATGGCTGCTCGGCAGATCCCGGTATCCGCGAATTTGCCCGGAACACCATGCTCGATGATTTGCAGCGGCTGGATCATCTGCCGGGCAATCTGTACAACTTTCACCCCGGCAGCCATGTCAAGCAGGGCGTGGAAGTGGCAACGGAGCAAATCTGTGGAATGCTCAACAGCATCCTGTGGCAGGATATGAAAACCACCGTGCTGCTGGAAACGATGGCGGGCAAGGGGAGTGAAGTCGGTCGGAGCTTTGAGGAACTTCGGGCGATCATCGACCGGGTGGAGCTGAATGAGCATCTGGGCGTGTGTCTGGATACCTGCCACGTCAGCGATGCCGGGTATGACATCGTGAACCATTTGTCGGATGTGCTGGCGGAATTTGACCGCGTGATTGGCCTTGATCGCCTGAAGGCCATCCACCTCAACGACAGCAAAAACCCCTGCGGTGCGCGCAAGGATCGCCACGAGAAGATTGGCGAAGGCACATTGGGGCTGGAAGCCATCATGCGCGTGGTGAATCATCCGTCGCTTAAACACCTGCCTTTTGAGCTGGAAACGCCGAATAATCTGGAAGGCTATGCGGCGGAAATTGCCCTGATTCGGGGGCTGGCTACATGATCCGGGTCAGTGCTGGGATTGTCCGCCGCCCGGATGGATGCATCCTGATTGCAAGGCGCGGCGAAGGGCGGAAAAACGCGCATCTGTGGGAATTTCCCGGCGGTAAGCAGGAAACGGGCGAAACGCCGGAAACCTGCCTGCAAAGAGAACTGCTGGAGGAGCTTTCGTTGCCCGTTTCACAGGTGGAGGTGCTTTGCCGCAGCGAGGCGCAGGGGATCGCCTTTACCTTCCTGACAGCGCAGACGCAGGCTCAGCCGGTTCTCACGGAACATGAGGCGTTTGCCTTTGTGCCGCCGTCGTCGCTGCTGGATTACGATTTCTGCCCGGCTGATCAGGTCGTGGCGCAGCAGCTGGCCTTTGCGGAGGCGCGCTGCTATCTGTGGGATTTTGACGGCACGCTGATGGACACCTATCCGCTGCTGACGGAGGTTTTCTGCCGGACAGCGGAAAAATACGGCGCATCTGTCACGCCACAACGGGCGCTTTCGCTGATGAAAAACAATCTTCGCTTTGCCTGTCAGACGGTGGCGGCGGAAGTTGGCATCGCGCCGGAGAAGATGCTCCGGGACTGCAACGCAGCGGAGCAGGAGCACCTGCTGGATGCGCCCAGACCGGTGGAGGGCATTCCGGAACTGCTGCGAAAGTTGCATGAGGACGGTGGGCGGCACTATGTGGTGACGCACCGGGAGCGCGTCTGCCGGGATATGCTGGAAAGCTGCGGTCTGCTGCCGTTCTTTTCGGGCTTTGTGACCCGGGAGGACGCTCTGCCGCGAAAGCCCGAGCCGGACATGGTATTGCATTGCATCCGCCGCTACGGCCTGAAGGCGGAGGAATGCGTGATGATTGGCGACAGGCCGCTGGACACACAGGCCGGTCGTGCTGCCGGCATCCGAACGGTGCTGCTGGATGCGGACGGGCGCTTTCCGGAGGAAAAAAGTGCGGATATACGGGTCGCGACCGTGGCGGAGATGCAGCAGCGACTGCATCCGGAATGGCGATAAATAAAGGAGGACACAACCATGCGGAAAATATGCGCATTGCTGCTGGCGGCTGTGATGCTGTTGATGATGTCATTGCCGGTGCAGTCGATATTGCCGGTACAGGCGGAGGAAGCTACGCTGGGGCTGGAAACGCTGACGGGCACGCTGCGCCCCGGCAAGGCAATCACGCTGTCGTTTACCGTGCCGGAGGACGGCGTGGCTACGCTTTCCCTGCGCGACAGCCAGACGCAGGAAACGGTGATGCTGGTTGCCAATGAGCAGCCTGTTTCCGCCGGATATAACCAGATGCTCTGGAACGGTACCTATGAGGGGCAGTTTGCGCCGGAAGGTGTGTATCGCCTGACGCTGGAATTTGGCGGAGAAACGTGCAGCACGCCGGTGATCATCGGGCGGATTGCGCCGTTCCTGACCTCCATCGTCACGTCGGAAAACACGGAGGAAGGCGAACTGCTGGTGTCCTTCTACGCCAGCGAGGATGGCACGCTGACCCTTGGCCTCTGGGGCGACAGCTGGACGCTGCTGGAAAACCGGGAAATCACAGCCGGGGAGAACGACCTGATTCTTTCCGCAAATGATTTCCAACTGGACACCTACGCCGTGACGCTGACGCTGACGGACGAAACAGGCTATTCCTCCAATGAGGAGCATGTGGAGATCGTCCCGGCGCATTTCGGCATTGTGCCGACTCCGACACCGGAGCCGACTGCCACACCAACCCCAACGCCCACGCCGACCGCTACGCCGACGGCTACTCCGACGGCCACGCCGACACCCACGGCCACGCCAACCGCGTCTCCCACGCCGTCGCAAACACCCACGCCGACACCGACACCAACCCCGAATGTGACTTTCACGCCGTCCTACGGCAGTCCGTATGAATTCTCGGAGGATGCCACCGCGTCCTACTGGAACACGCCGATGGACTACACCGATGAGGAAGCCGTCTGGGCGATGCTGACTGCGCCGATCACGGTGGTTAAGGGCGATGCACGCACGCAGGTGCGCATCCGCAAGGAGCCGGACAGTTCTAGCCCGGCCATCGGCATTCTGACCCGGGGCACGCAGGGCGTGCGCGTGATTGAAACGCTGGACAACGGCTGGTCACTGATTGAGTGCTATTCCTCCTCCTTTGCCGACAATTCGGTGAAGGCGTGGAATCTGCTGGTGCAGGGCTATGTGGAAACCAGCACGCTGCAAACGAAGGAGTTTGATACCAGCAAGTACTCCATCGGTCTGGTGGTAGACAAGCTGACGCAGCGGATGTATATTTATCAGGACGGCAAGCTCCTGTCCACGCTGATGGTCTCTACCGGTCTGGCCAACGCGGAGCAGCCTTTTAACGAAACGCGCTCGGGCGAATATATCATTGGCAGCTTCACGGGCGAATTCCCCAGCGGCAACCTGTATTGCAGCATGGGACTGCGCTACAACGACGGCGACCTGCTGCACGAAGTGCCGCACACCAAGCTGGCGGACGGCACGAAGTCCTATACCTACAACGAGCCGAAACTCGGTACACGAGCCAGCCACGGCTGCATCCGCGTCCAGCGCCGCCGCAACACTGAGGGCATCAACATGCAGTGGATCTGGAATAACCGCAAGAAGCTGGGGCGGCTGGTGATCTGGGAGGACTGGCAGGGGCGGCAGATTCCGATTCCGGATGACGACACGGTGCTGTACTACAATCCCAAGGGCGGCGACTATTACCATCGCGGCGAAACGTGCTATTCGGTGACGAAATCGGGCGTGACGTTTGAGACCTTTACCTACGCCGAGCTGGACGAGGAGCCGTACAGCGAGCTGGACTTCTGCCCCTTCTGCGCACCGCCGCAGCGCAAGGCGGAAATCGAAGCCATCAACGCGCAGTATGTGTGGGGTGGCGACCATGACCCGATTTTGACGGCGGCACGGCAGCAGTATTTTGATTACATTGCCGGTCTGGAACTTCCGACGGAGTGAAGGAAGCTTTGATTTGTGCGATAGTGAGGTGACAGCATGAACCTTGTCGATTATGTCATTTTGGGCATTATCGGGATTTCAATTCTATTTGGGCTGTATCGCGGCTTTATCAGCAGCGTGCTGAATGTGGGCTGCGGCCTGATGTCCTTTCTGGCCTCGTTCTGGGTGGGGCCGAAGCTGGCGACGTATGTGCAGTCCAACGAGGAGCTGATTCGCACGCTGCTGCATTATACCGATGCATCCAGCCGAATCGGCGATCTGGAAACAGCCGTGACGAACGTGGCGAATCTGGGCACGCAGGGGATCAATTCGGTGCTGAGCAAGGTTCAGCTGCCTGCGCCGCTGGACACGCTGCTTCAGGTGAATCTGGAAAACCATGTTTACGAGGCATCCGGGCTGGAAACCGTCTCGGATTATGTCAGCCAGACCATTTTGCAGGCCAGCATCAACATCATCTGCTTCCTGGTCAGCTTTCTGGTGCTGTATGTGGTGCTGTCCATTGTGCTGAATCTGCTCAAGGCCGTCTTCCGCTTTCCGGTACTCAAGCAGATGGACGCGCTGGCTGGTGGCGCATTCGGGCTGCTGCGTGGTCTGCTGGTCTGTCTGGCCGTGTTCACGCTGGTGCCGCTGGTGCAGACGGTGATTCCGATGGATATGATAAACGAGCTGATTGAGCAGAGCACGCTGGCGCCCATCTTCTCCAACGGCAATCTGGTGCTGGCGATCATGAATGGCCGATTGTGACGCGCGACAAAAAATTTTCAAAAATCCTGAAAAAGGTGAAACGAAATCGGCTTTTGAATCGTCTAATATCATGAGAAAATGGCTTCACTGGCGCAGGGGAAAAATGTTCCTGCGCAGCAATGCAGCGCATGGAGGTGTTTGCATGAAATACACGCAACGGGTAGGGGCAATGCTGCTGGCAGCGAGCATGCTGTTCAACGGCGTGGCCTTTGCGGAAGGCACGCTGGACGGAACCCCGTCCGATCTGCCGGAATGGACAGAACCGGCAGCGTCTTCGGCCATTGAAACGCCGGAAGCGACGATTGAGCCGGAAGCGACGGCAGCGCCGGAAGTAACGGCAGAACCGGAAGCAACGGTCACGCCGGAAACAACGGCAGAGCCGGAAGCGACGGACGAACCCGAAGCGACGGACGAACCGAAAGCCACGGATGAACCGGAAACGACGGACGAACCCGAAGCGACGGACGAACCGGAATCCACGGATGAACCGGAAGCGACGGACGAACCCGAAGCGACGGACGAACCTGAAGTGACGGACGAACCTGAAGCGACGGACGAACCGGAATCCACGGATGACCCCGAAGCGCCGGATGCGTGGGACGAAAGCCAGTGCGAGCATATCACGCTGGACTGCGAACAGGCACCGGAATGCACGGTGGAGGACTGCCAGCACATCGGGCTGGATGCGCATGGGATGGAATATCCGCTGTGCGCGGCTGGGCGCTGGTTGCTGGATCAGCAGGACGGGCTAGGCGTGATGCTGCTGAGCAATGCGCAGAAGATTGTTGACCTGAACCGGGCGGATGCCACTTTCTACCGCAGCGGCGAATATGCGCTCATTGGCCGTGACAGGAATGGGGCAGCGGTGCGCGTGGTTCGTAACCGCGTGGCGATTCTGGAGCTGCGTGGTACGGCCATTGACACGCTGACGGTGGAAGCTGGTGCCATGGTGTACATCCGCGTGCAGGATGGCATGACGGCAACGGTGAAAAAGCTCGAAATCCTCGCCGATGCCACCGTGATCTTTTCGCAGGGCGGCACGCTGAAAATTGATGCAGTGAGCTGCAATGGCGAAATCAGCGTGGAAGGCGCGAGTGTAAATGCGACCATGCCGGAAAAGACGGGACGTGTTCATTGCACCTTTGCGGCTCCGGGTGTACAAAACGTGCTGGTTGAGGGCGAAAACACCACCTGGCGCGTGACACCGGACGAAAATGGGCAGGTACACCTGTGGCTGCGTCCGGTCAGCGAGGGCATGCAGTGGACACCCACGCTGGCGGAAGGCACGCTGACGCTGCGCCAGACGGCCAAAGTGCCGCAAAGCACCACCGGCGAGCTGGTGCAGGGGCAGCGCAATGCCCTGAAGGCAGACACGGCGTACACCCTCTCCGGCGACGTGGCGGAAGGCACGGTGCTGGAAATCATGGAAAGCGGCGTGACCGTGGTGCTGGAGAACGTGGCCTTCAGCGGCACGCTGATTGAAGCTGGTGTCGCGTATGACCTGATTATCCGCGGCGACACGATGCTCGATGGCAATGGCGGCATGCCGTTGCTGGGCAGTGCGCCGAAGATTGCGGTGGATGGTCTGCTGAGCGTGAATGGCACGCTGCCTAACGGGACGAAAATCACTTCCGGCGTGGCGATGCTGTCCCAGCCGCAGGACGGCTGGACAAGCTGGAACGTCAGTGTGCCGCTGGCGCATCAGAAGGTGACGCTGGATGGCGACAATCTGCCGCTGCTGATGACGGCGGAAGGCAACCTGCTTCTGCCAGAAGCACCGCAGGACAGCACCTACGCCATTCAGGCCACGGTAGATGAAATCACGGTGGAAACAGTCAAGCAGGAGACGCTGACCTTTACGCTGACCAACGAAAATCCTTCCGCAGAGGTGGGGGATGCTGCTGAATTTATCGTCAACGGGACAGACACGGCACTGAACGGCTTTGTGCATGTAGCCGGGGCTACGGCCTCCGCTACCCTGCGTGGTGTGAAGTTGCAGGGCAGCCAGAGCGTGCTGCGCGTGGAGAACGGCTTGCTGAATGCCACCCTGACGGGAGACAATGTTCTGATGGCCGATGGCACGCAGCCCATCGCGCTCAGTAACGCGCAGGTGGTGCTGAATGTGGAAAGCGGTCGCCTTGTGCTGCGCGGCCAGACCAGCTTTGACGGCGTGACGCTGCGCGGCAATGTGCTGGTGGAGCCGGAAACGTCGCAGGAGCATGTGACCATCACGGTTCGCGACGCGCAGGGCAATCTGGTGGCGAATCAGGCGGTGACGCTGCTGCTGGGTGGACAGAAATACCGTTACACCACGCATGCGGATGGCACGCTGCGCCTGTGGGGCTTTGGCAATCTGGATGGCGCAGATCTGGCCGTGACGGATGGCGAAACCGTGTATACGGCGGTGATTGGGCAGTCGTCGGGCGAGGCAGTTACGGGGCTGGAAATCACCGACATTCGTGCGGAGGATCAGGAGGATGGCACGCTGGTGATCACCTTCCAGACCAACGGGGCGAAAACAGCAGGTGTGCAGCTTTACGCCGGGGAAGCGCCAGCCTCCATGCCGGACACCTGGCGCGCCGATGCGCAGCGCTTTGAAGCGGCGGATGGCCGGGTCGTGGTATCCGGGCTGAATCCGGGCGACGTGGTGATTTTCCGCGTCTACGCCTCGGCGGCGGACGATGCGGTGCTCACGGCGGACAATGCGGATGGCTTCTCCTTCAGCGAGGAATGCTTCCACGTCCACCGGGTGAAATGGACACCCAGCCGCACGGCCAACACGACTTACAGCGCGACGACCTATCGTCCGCGCATGACGCTGCCCGAAACGGCGAAAATTACTTATTCGGGCAATCAGCTGGTGGGCGGTCTGCCGTTCTATGTGGGCAGCTATGTGATGCATGTGGTGATTCCCGAAGGGGATCCGCTGTATCTGCCCGGCACGGTTGACGTGGCCTTCAGCATCCAGAAGATTACGCTGACCATCATTCCGGATGCCAATCAGGAGAAAACCGAGGGCGAGGCGGATCCGGCGCGCTTCACCTACACCACAAGCGGTCTGTTGGAAGGCGACGTGCTCAGCGGATATCTGACCCGTGAAAGCGGCGAGGAAGCCGGCAATTACGCCTTCGACATTTCCAGCCTGAAAGCGGCGGACTATTACACCCTGCGCCTGACGGAGGATGCACCGCAGTTCACCATTCTGCCCAAGGATCAGGGCGGCTGGTGGTGGGGCGGCGGCGGAGAGCGACTGGAACCTGTGCAGCAGACCATTGAGCGCGCAGACGGTCGCAAGCTGTTTGTGACCATCAACACGCAGGAGCAGCTGGTGCTTTCCTACAGCGAGTTGGGCAGCGTGGTGCGCAACACGGCGGACGACCAGACGCGCCCCTTCACCCCTTCCCTCTCCTGGAATAAGGAAACGGACGAGGTGCTGCTGCGCATCAGCGCAGAAGCGGAGCTGAATGACGATTCCGGCTATGTGACGGATTCCTACGGCAATCCGGTTTACGGCTCCCGAACGCTGCGTTTGGGTTACATGAGCCTGAAGTACATGAACAACGCCGGTGTGGATGCCATCTGCTTCTCCAACAAAAATGCAGCTGTCGTGTTGCGCCTGTCGGACTTCCTGTCCGAAGACATGGAGAAGGCCGTTAAGCAGGCTGGCGGCAGCATGACCACCACGTCCTTCCGCATCACCATTGAACCGGTTGATTTGCCCGACGGCGCGGTAGAAGGCGGCTGGAACATCCGCGCGGAAATGTACATCAACCGGAAGTATTCCGACATGTCGGCTTACCTGCCCGGCGCGCAGGTGCTGGTGAGCGTGGAACCGGTGGCAGATCTGCTTGAAAGCCTGGATCGCTACGACGAAAAGACCTTCCCGAAACTCTTTGCGCTGCGCCAAAACGGCATGCAGCAGGAAAGCGTGTTTGTTGCGCCCTATCAGGACGAAGAGCTGACGCTGGTGGACTTCCCCAGCATGATGTTCGCCAGCCGCTACCTGACCATGCCGATGAGCGAAAACGGCACGGTTGACATCGTGATGCTTTCGCTGCCGGAAGCAGAGGAGACAGAAACAAACTAACCCACTGGCAGGCTGCTGCTCCGGCTGAAAGGCTCGGGGTGGCAGCCTGTTTTATCCTTGCAGAAGATGGGAGACGGAAAAGATGCATTTTGTGGCGGCGAAAGGAATCCTCACCCGAAATGGCGGACATGATGGCATGAACATCTACCGGGGATGTTCACACGGCTGCATCTATTGCGACAGCCGGAGCAAATGTTACCAGTTCACGCATGCCTTTGAAGACATTGAGGTGAAGCAGAATGCGCCGGAGCTGCTGGAAGCAGCGCTTCGTTCAAAGCGGAAAAAAGGCATGATCGGAACGGGCGCGATGTCGGATCCATACATGCACATCGAAGAAAATTTGCGATTGACGCGCCGATGTCTGGAAATCATCCTGAAACACGGCTTTGGTGTGGCTGTCCAGACAAAATCGGATCGGATTTTGCAGGATATTGACCTTCTGGATGCGATTAACCAAAAGGCCAAATGTGTGGTGCAGGTTACGCTCACCACCTACGACGACGATCTGTGCCGGATCATTGAACCCAATGTATGCAACACAAGGCGGCGGATCGAAATTCTTGAAGAAATGCAGAAGCGAGGAATTCCCACCGTTGTATGGCTAAGCCCCATTTTACCCTTTATCAACGATACCGAGGAGAACATCGGGAAAATTCTTGAGGCCTGTGTACGGGTGGGTGTCAAGGGCATCATCTGCTTCGGGATGGGATTAACCCTCCGCGAAGGCGACAGGGAATATTACTATGCGGCGCTTGACCGGCATTTTCCCGGGCTGAAGCGGAAGTATATCCAGACCTATGGCAATGCCTACGAGCTGACCAGCCCCCATCAGGAGCGGCTGATGCAACAGCTGATGCGCGTTTGCCGGGCGAACAACATCCTTTGCACGCCGGAAGCCTGTTTTGCCTATTTGAATGAATGGCCGGAGAAATATGAGCAGATGAGCCTTTTTGACATGCAGCCGGAAATATCGTCTGTCCCATAAAGCATTCAAAAACAGCCCTGTCGACGCGAAAACATGCGGAGGCAGGGCTGTTTTTGAATGCCTTGATTCAAGCAAAGGCGTGCTCAGTGGTGAACCTTCATCTGCTGGGTTCGGCCGGTGAGATAATCCAGCGAAACATCATAGTAATCCGCCAATTGAATCAGCAGGGGAAGGGGAATGGTTTGATAACCGCGCTCATAGCGGCTGTAGACCGTTTGGGCGATGCCCAGATACTGAGCGATTTGTGCCTGCGTCATATCCGCATCTTCTCGCATGTCGCGGATGCGTGGAAAGAACATAAAAAACCTCCTCAAAACAAAATTAACCTATTGAATTATGGCATAAAACGTGTTATACTACGGGTGGATAGTACTAATAGGTACTAGGATCGGTTACAGAGGAGGTGCTATTGGAGGTTGGTTTTTGTAGCGGTCCAGACAGTAAGATACGAGAAAGTAAGGAGGAACGAAAGGAAGGTTTTGTGCTTGCGATGATGGCAATGCTGACGGGGAAAATGCCAACGTCTGTAATGAGGATACATAGTGAAATATGAAGAGGTTTTTGAATTGTCTCCTTATATTTACCATGATGCTAACTACTGTCGACGACAAGATTTTGTCAACCATGGAATGTGTTGAAAAAGAAAAGGTGGTTGAAGAAATGGAACGTATATGGATACCGGAAAACGGGAACTACGTTCCATTCATCGTACTGGAAAAAACAGAAGTGAGTTATCTTCTTGTGCGTGAATACACAGCAGGATCGTCGCCTTTCGTATACGGTGACAGTCTGAGCAGCTACTACGGGGATTCGGCGTTGGATGATTATCTGAATACGGAATACGCTCGTCTCTTTTCGGATGAAGTGAAAGTATATTTGCTGGAAAGTGCTGTTGTTATCACGAAAGCTTCCAGCATTGGTTGTTGTGGTGGAGAAACGGAAATCATTCATCGTGTTTTCTATGTTCCATCATGGACAGAAGCAACTGGTATGTATAACAGCATTGGCCTTCAAGAGGGAAACCAGTTTCCAGAAAAGTTTAAGCAGATGTATCTGGCAACGAAAAATGACCAGGGCGAGCCTGTGGCATGGTGGTTGAGGACGCCGGATACATGGGATTTTAACCGCGTGTTTGGTATCAATGAAGACGGAGGCGTTTTCGTGGGATCAACGGTGGATGATATTACAGTCTATGAAGCAGAGGTACGGCCTGTGTTTCGGGTGTCGGTAGAAATGCCGATTGTGTATGAGAATGGGCAATGGTATATGCAAATGGACACGGAATGAGTTTACAATCGTAAGGATAGAAAGGGGAAGGGACTTTAGATGAAAAGATTCTTGGCGATCCTCATGGTAATGGCGATGATGGCAGGACAACTAACGGGCTTGTCTGCTGTGGCAGAAAAGGCTTCCACAGATGAAAATCCTCATGTTCTTTTTGAAGTAGAGGATGATTTGCCGGAAGAGGAATATAATCAAAAAAAGAGTGAATTCATGGACGAAATGCTTTCAGGCCTTGCGGCTGTACCTGCGACCATGGCGGTTCGTTCGGCATCGAGTGGAAATATGCTTTCGAATGAGTATGTTGAATTCGCGGTGGATCAGAGTACCGGAAGATTCACGATTGGTACGGTGGCTGGCAATCCTGAATTGTCAACCGACGATAATAAGGTTATGCTGTATGGTCATAGCACCCCCTGGTCGTCATATACAACTGTGTGTGTCAATGGCACATCGTATATTTATGGCGACAGTGGATTTACAGTATCCCCGTATTTTAGTGATGGTGCGAATTCCTCTGAAGCTGTTTTTGGCGACATTTCTGTAAAACAGATCATCAGTATTGTTGAAAATGCTTCTACACAACGCGAGGATGTTGTGGAGATCAAGTATGTCGTGTCGAATCAAGGCAGTCGTACGGCGTCTTTGGGGTTGCGCGTGATGCTGGATACGATGCTGGGATCGAATGATGCTGCGCCGTTCCGTATTCCCGGCTATGGAAATTTGACAAGTGAAAAAGAATTTGTTGGAGATGAGATTCCTCAATACTGGCAAGCTTTTGATAGTCTTGAGAATCCATCGGTTGTATCGTATGGAAATTTCATTTCCGGAGCAATCAAGCCTGATAAAGTACAATTTACGAATTGGAGCAAGGTGTACAATACCCCATGGAATTACCAGGTGCGTGAAGGAGTTAGTACTGGCGATAGTGCTGTAAGTATGATTTGGGAAAGAACACTTGCTGCAGGCGCACAGGAAACATATGTGGTACGGTATGGCTTAAGTGAATTGCTTCAGGATTTGCAACCGCCGCTGGGCGTGACGATTGCCGCTGGTTCAACCATTCAGGCAAACGCGGCAAAAGACGGATACCTGTCGTATCCGATTACGATTTATGTCAAAAATGTGAGCGGTGTCACGGCAAATAATGTGGCCTGCACCATCCAATTGCCTGATGAACTTGTCTTTGCGGATACGAATGAAAATCAGACGGTTCAGTGGATTGGTACCATGAGCGCTGGTGAAGAAGTCACAATTGATAAGCTTTGCTATGTAAAAGCATTACATAGCCAGGAAGTGAATACGCAGTTCCATGTTTCTGTGAGCGCTGTCAATACGGAAACAAAGAAATTAACAAAGCAGTTCACCATCAGTGCGATCACGGTTACTGAAAAGACAGGGCAGTTTAAGTATGCTGGTTTTATCAATCAGAAGAAGGACTCCACGGCGACATATGTCTATTCTGATCGATACTTCGATGATAGCGCCCAAACATATAACAAGCAATTGGCAACCATGTCTCTGTGCCTTGAATTGTCTACCTGGTCAAGCTGGGAAGGCGATCCCGATAAGTGGGCCGAAAGATCAAGAAATGCCCATGCATTACTAAATGATATTGGCTTTACGGACATCGAGCAGAATGATGCATGGAATCAGAAGCCTTCCAAGAATTCTATTGGCGTAGTCGTAGCTCACAAGAACATTGAGGATGCTACGGTGGTTGCGGTGGCGATTCGTGGCGGCGGCTATTACGACGAGTGGGGCGGCAATTTCGTTCTTGGCAAAAGCGGCAACCACGAGGGGTTTGAGACTGCAAAAAACACAGCTTATCGCTTCCTGGAATCGTATGTTCATCAGCATAAGAGCGAATTTAAGGACGAACTGAAAATTTGGATTGTCGGCTACAGTCGCGGTGGTGCAGTCGCCAATTTGCTTGCTGGCCAATTGACGGAGGATCATAGCTGTGATGGCTTGTCCTTGCCGACAAAGAATATTTATGCCTATACGTTCGAAGCGCCTCAGGGATATGTAAGTGCCAATGGAACAATGACCTCATATGGTCATATGTACAATAATATCCATAATATTGTAAACTCGATGGATCTCGTTCCGCTGGTTGCGCCTTCGGTCATGGGATTTCAGCGATATAACCGAAATTCTGTCCAGGTTTTCCCCACGTTAGCGACCAAAGCTTACGAGGAAAAGGTGGAGGCGATTCAAGAACAATACGCGAAGGTACGCGCAGGGATTCCGAGCAGTGGAATTGAAATGGGCAGCACTGAAATCAACTTTGATCCCAGTCCTTATGCCATGAAGGTTGATTTGGGAATTGATGTTGACATGAGCATGAATTGGAAAAAATGGCGGTTCCTATGCTTCTCTGGATCCTATATCACTGGCGTTCAGATTGATGTGGATGCGCACTGGAAAAGCCGCGATCAAGAACTAACGGTTGATACCATGCTGAAAAATAATCTAAACTCATTATTTTCCAACATTTCTGGAGGACGTGTTGGCTATGCGAACAATATAGAAAATTTTCTATCCAGTCTGAGTGCTTTCTTCATGGGATACAAAAATTCAATTGATATGTCGGAAGCACTATACGAAGCTTTTTTCTCCAACGATGCGGAAGGTGCAAGGAAAATCGTAGGAGTTTTGATTAATCCGTACTCAACGAAGAATCAAAAAATTAAGGATGCTTCGGAGCTGGCAGCGCAGCTGATTATTGATGCTGCATTGAAACAGACTGGCACCAATTTGAACGAACTAAAAACGGCCTTAGTCAGTTTGCTAAAAGCCGTCATGGGTACGATCATAGATGATCCTCAGCAGTTTTTTGGGTTCTTGTACTATCTGGTGGGCGATAACGGTTTCCAGCCGCACTGGCCGGAGGTAACGCTGGCAGCTGTGATGGCGGATGATACCAACTATACGACTATGGCCACGTCCATTGTGGATGATCCGCAGAGCTATCGCGTGATACTGATCAATTGCCCCGTTGATGCCGTGGTATATGACGAGCATCGGCAAGTTTTGTCGGCGATTGCAGGCGAAACGGTGACGAACAATTCGCTTGTACATGGTGCTTCGATTACAGAGGATGGAACAAAACAAGTGGTGCTGCCTGCCGATGCGGCATACACCATTGAGATCAATGCGACGGATCATGGTGAGATGTCCGTATCTGTGCTGGAGTATAACACCGTATTACAGCAATATACATTGCTGTATGGATGGCAGAACGTGTCGATTCACACGGGTGAGCAGTTTGTCGCAGATATTCCGGCTTATGCAAGCAATGACTATTGCGACCTGGAAGGGAATGGCTCTACGACGAAGTATCAATTGACAGGTCCGAAGGGCATGACGATTGAACCAACGTTGCAGCTGCTCGGTGAGCAAATCGAATACCATCGGGTTACGCTTTCCAGTAACAATCAGAAAGGCATCGTTACGGGCGGCGGACAGTTTGTTACATCCAGCTTTGCGCAGGTACAGGCCATTCCCATGCCGACAGTTGAATTCCTTGGATGGTATCTGAACGGCACTTGTGTTTCGACAGAGGAAATATACCGCTTTGCAGTGAATGACGATGTGAACCTTGTCGCCCATTTCTCCGAAGGCGATTTCAACAAGCTGTCTGTGAAGGCGACTGTTGGTGGTACAGTGAACCTGGATGAAATAGAGCTTCCTGAATCGGTGGAGATTCAGTTGGTGGCAGAGCCGGAGTCTGGATATGTATTTGACAGATGGGAAGCCTCCAATGGAAATATCCAGGATGAAAAGTCGGCAACAACGATGTTTACAATGCCCGATACTGATGTGACCGTCACGGCTGTTTTCAAGGATTCGAATGCGTTGACCATCGTTAAACAGCCTGTGGATCAGTATGTGGTGGTGGGACAGCGAGCAACGTTCTCGTTGGAAGCAAACGGGAAGAATGTGACCTACCAGTGGTACATCAACCGCAATAACGGAAATGGCTGGAAAAAGATAGATAGTGCGACGGAGTCGAGCTATACGACCTCGGTGACAGATCTGGATTGCGACGGATTTCAGTACTACTGCCGGGTTTCTAACCGGGATGGAAGTGCGTTTAATTCCGATGCGGCGGTGCTTCATGTAAGCGAAGCTCCGACGCTTCCTGAAACCGGCGATTCTTCTACGCCTTTGCTCTGGTTGGCCATGAGCATGTTGAGCGTGTCGTGCATCCTGCTCCTTCGGAAAAAACATACCTTGAAAAATGCTGGAACAAGATGATGCCAGAGCGCTATGCAGCGACCTCCGTGCGCCATTGTTTAGCATGGAGGGAAAAACGTGCGCAGAAATGTTTTCAAAGAGGTGTATGAAATCAATTGGCGACGTCTGCTGCTGAAAATGCTCCTTGTTATCGTATTTCTGTATGGCACCGGAAGCCTGATGATGTATGGAATTCGATCGATTGTCACGAAGCGGACAAATACAGAATTGCAGGAGACATACGGAAGCGCAATAGAGCGTTCGATGCTTGCAACACCAGTTCCTTCATTAACACCTGTGCCTATGCCCACTACGGCAGCAGTAGCGGAAGTGACCTTTGAACCAACGGCGGTGCCGAAACCAACGGATACACCGAAGCCAGAGTTGTTGAGCTGTTATCAGTATATCGGAAAAAACATTCTCCCGGAAATGGAGGAAATGCTCGAAAAAAATGCTGATACGGTGGCGTGGTTGCATATTCCCGGAGGAATCGTCAATCTGCCTGTCGTTTACCGAAACAACACATATTATCTGAATCATAGTTTTTATGGCAAGAGAAGTGACAGTGGGACGTTGTTTTTGGATGAGGCACATCCATTGGCATACGATACGCAGTACATGGTGATTCACGGACATAACATGTACGATGGTAGTATGTTTGGTATGTTGTCGCATTACCGCAATCGTGGGTATATGGAGGAGCATTCTACGGTGTATCTGAATACACTGTATCGTCAGGAGGAATACGAAGTGATTGGGGTGCTTTATCTTCCGGTAGATGTGCAGAGTGATGGCTATGTGCCGTATGTGGGAACGCGCAACTTTCAATCGTTGGATCAGTTCTATCGCTTTGCCGAAAGCATTCGCGAAAATGCTTTGTACTGGAAAGAGGGAGCAGAAATGCTTCCCAGTGATTCATTTCTGGCACTGTCTACTTGTCAAGATAAACACAGAATTGTTGTCATGTGTAAGCGTGTTGGCCTATAAAATTACAATCTTCTCTCATCCCTGATAATCAAAAAACCGCCCTGCCTCGTGCCTTCAACCGCACGCCCGGCAGGGCGGTTCCGTATCCATAATTACTTCTTCAACCTGATTTTCTGTTCATCCAGCCGCGCAATCACGCGCTCCACCACGCTCTGCACCTCGTCGCGCGTCAGGGTGCGCTCGGGGTGGG